>JAUXFI010000008.1 GCA_030620125.1 Anaerolineae bacterium | reverse complement strand
TGGAGCACGCCATTGACCCAGCCTACATGCAAAAGTGCGGCGTGGACGTGGACAACATGCTCATCTCCCAGCCCGATACCGGCGAGCAGGCGCTAGAGATCGCCGAGGCCCTCATCCGCTCCGGCGCAGTGGACATCATCGTAATCGACTCCGTGGCCGCGCTGGTACCCCGCGCCGAGATCGAGGGAGAGATGGGCGACTCCCACCCCGGTCTCCAGGCCCGCCTGATGAGCCAGGCACTGCGCAAGCTAAGCGGCGCCATCAAACAATCCAACACGGCGCTGGTCTTTACCAACCAGTTGCGGGAAAAGATCGGGGTGATGTTCGGCAGCCCGGTGACCACCTCCGGCGGGCGAGCGCTAAAATTCTACGCCTCGGTGCGGTTGGACATCCGGCGTATCAACGCCATCAAGGACAAGGGAGAGGTGATCGGCAACCGGACACGGGTGCGGGTGACCAAGAACAAGGTCGCGCCGCCATTCCGGGTGGCAGAGTTCGACATCATGTACAACGAGGGGATCAGCAAGGCGGGAGATCTGCTGGACATGGCGGTGGAGATGGACGTGATCGAGAAGCGGGGCTCGTACTACTACCGCGAGGGGGAGAGCCTGGCGCAGGGGCGGGAGAACGCCAAACAATTCCTGCGCGAGCACCCCGACGTCGCCGACCAGGTCGAGGCCATCGTCCGAGAAATCATGGCTCCAGAAGAAACCACAGAGCCTGCTGCCGCACTCGATATCGAGAAGGCAGGCGAGGCTGACTAACTGAATCTGCTCTATTCTGTTTCACTGGCTGGAAGCAGCCACGGGTTGATCTAAAATACCGGCGCTTTTCACATGAATGTGCCGGGTGATAGAGTCTAGTCCTTCTCTGATGCACATAATAGCTTTGCTAGGAACCTATCCGGAAAGCGAGATGCCGTTCTTATCTGCCGCTCCACTTGTGGGTGCGAGGCTGGAGAGCGATTCTCCGGATGGGCTTCAGAACAGGCTTCAGAACAAGCGTTGGGGGTGGAACAAGAGGATTTTGCGCCTACCGTAGCAGGGCTATCACAACAGGCGGTCGCGCCTGGTGTCCAACCGAGAAGGTCATATCTTGCCCCTAACCGGGCAAACGGATCGCTGACTCCATTCTGAGATCAACGCTGACGGTCGCACGTCAACGTAAGCCGTGGCTTCCCAGGCCACGGCTTTGTTTTGTGGATATTGACGCACTATGGCAGGAACGATTACGGCGCTGCGCTTCCAGAAGCGGAACAAGAATCGTGTCAACGTCTACATTGACGATCAATTTGCCTTTGGGCTGGCTGCTATCAAGGCAGCGCGCCTTCGGGTGGGCCAGGCACTGGGCGATGATGACATCGCTCAATTGCAAATGCAGGACAGAGTTGAGCGAGCTTACGAACGTGCACTCAACTTTCTATCGTACCGTCCTCGCAGCGAGGCCGAAGTACGCCGCAACTTGCGCAAAAAAGACGTGGAGGACGAGGTCATCGAGGTAGTGGTCGAACGCCTGACGCGAGCTGGACTGTTGGATGATCGGGAGTTTGCCCGCTATTGGGTGGAAAATCGGCTGCAATTCAAGCCTCGCGGAGCGCATGCACTACGCCACGAGCTGCGAGAAAAAGGCATCCCTATCCCGGTCATCGCCGACGCGCTGGCAGACCTCGACGAGGAGGCCGCCGCTCGTAAGGCAACGGAGGCCGGTGCGCGCCGGCTGGCACACCTGGAACCTCGTGATTTCCGTCGCAGATTGGCGGCGTACCTGGCGCGCAGGGGCTTTTCGTATGCGGTGATTAAGCCGCTGATTGAAGAGGAATTGGAAGCAATACGCTGCGAGACTTTATCTGACATCGAAAGTGAGGAAAAGAATCATGGGTGAGTGGGTAATTAGAATAATCGTAGCGATTCTGGCCTTGGCTGCCGGATTCGGGATGGGCTTCTTGATCCAACGTTACGCTGTTCAGGAAAAGACCAAGAAGCAGCAACAAAGTGCCGAGCAACAATTGGAGGAAGCGAAGAAAAAGGCCAGCGAGATCGTGTTGAGCGCCAAGGACAAAACGCTCAGGGCCCGAAATCAAGCAGAGAAGGAAATGGAACGGCGTCGCGCAGGCATTCGGCGGGAGGAGGAACGTCTGCAGCAACGGCGCGAGAAACTGGACCACCGTCAGGAACGGATGGAGCAGCGGGAGCAAACACTCAACAATCGTCAGAGCGCCCTGGACAGGAAGCGCAATCAAATAGAGCAGTTGCAGCAGGAACGGATGGCAACGCTGGAGCGGGTGGCCGGATTGAGCCAGGAGGAAGCCAAGCAGGAACTTTTGGATTCAGTCGAGGGAGAGACCCGCCAGGATATGGCACGGGTGATCCGTCAGATAGAGGCTGAGGCCAAAGAGGAGGCCGATACACGAGCCCGCAAGATCATCACTTGTGCCATACAGCGCACGGCAAGTGAGCAGGTAGTTGAGTTAACGGTCTCCACCGTCCTGTTGCCCTCCGACGACATGAAGGGACGCATCATCGGCCGCAGTGGGCGCAACATTCGTTCTTTCGAAAAGACTGCCGGCGTGGACGTGGTAGTGGATGACACGCCTGAGGCAATTACCATCTCCTGCTTCGATCCCGTGCGCCGCGAGATCGCTCGTCGAGCAATGGAACGACTAGTAGTAGACGGACGTATCCATCCAACGCGCATCGAAAAGATCATCGGAGATAGCCGGAAAGAGGTTGAGCGCATCATCCGCGAAGAGGGGGAGCGAGCGACCTACGAGACTGGCGTTCATGGACTGCACCCCGAGATCACCAATCTGCTGGGACGACTAAAGTTTCGCACCAGTTACGGACAGAACCAGTACGCTCACACCATCGAGACGGCCAAGCTGGCAGGAATGATCGCGGAGGAATTGGGGGCCAACGCCGACGTGGCTCGCGCTGGGGGGCTGTTGCACGACATCGGCAAGGCGGTGGATTTCGAGACGGAAGGGACACACGCACACATCGGGGCCGAAATCTGTCGGCGCTACGGCGTCTCAGAAAAGGTAACTCACTGCGTAGAGGCTCACCACCACGAAGTAGAGCAGAACTCTATTGAGGCTATCATCGTCGAGACGGCTGACGCGATCTCTGGCGCCAGGCCAGGGGCACGCCGCGAGAGTTTGGAATTCTACCTCAAGCGCATCCACGCCCTGGAGGAAATCGCTTGCTCCTTTACGGGGGTAGCAGAGTCCTACGCCATTCAAGCCGGTCGCGAGATCCGCATCATCGTCAAGCCCAATGAGATTGACGACCTGGCGACCGTCCGGCTCTCCAAAGACATTGCCAGGAAGCTTGAGGAAAACATAAAATTCCCAGGGCAAATCAAGGTGACGGTGATCCGTGAGGTGAGGGCGGAGGAGTTCGCCAAGTAGTTACGGCAAGTACGCCCTCGGGTTCTGCTGCGCGCCATAGTAGCGCGTCTCAAAGTGCAAGTGCGGGCCGGTGGACCACCCGGTGCTGCCCACCGCGCCAATGACCTGCCCGCGCTCTACTGCCTGGCCTTCGAAGACGTACATGTTGCTCAAGTGGGCGTAGTAAGTGGCAAAGCCATTGGCGTGGTCAATCACGATCAGGTAGCCGTAGCCTACGTCGGTCCAGCCCGCAAAGCTGATAAAGCCACCATCGGCTGCCACTGTCGCACTGCCGGTGGGAGCCCCAATGTCAATTGCCCGGTGTCCGTACCAGTACCCCTGCGTGATCCTGCCCAACACGGGCCACTGGAACCGTCCTGTGCCACGAACCCCCTCCGGGACCGACCCAGCATACGTGGTGACCACCTTGGGCACGTAGGGCTTCTCGCCCCCTGGCATAATGAGTCGCATCCCCTCTGTGATCGAATAGTCCGGGGATTCCAGATAGTTGTATTCACAGGCGACAATTGCTCCGGATTCTACCTTGTATTCCTCGGCGATGGATTCCAACGTCTCGCCCACGGCAACCGCGTGGTAGACCCCGTCAATGGGCAGGATGATCACTTCCTGGCCAACTCGCAGCAGGTCAGGGGCGTCCTCAATGGCCGTGTTGGCCCACAGAATTGTGGTAGGCTGCAGACCAAATTGGGCAGCGATGGCCTGGACGGTGTCACCTGCCTGGACAGTATAAGTCACAACGCCCAGACGTGGGCGCTCGGGGATGATGGTGTGGGGCTGGGCCACCCGGATGATGGCTCCACTGGCTCCATTGGCTCCATTGGCTCCATTGCTGCCACTGGAGAATGGTACACTGTTCTGCCCGTTGAACTCGGCCAGTACGTCCTCCGCTGTCTCCTCGTCATCTCCACTCCCGGCAGAGACAGGTAGAGCGGGTATGGGTAAGGCGGATGCGGCCTGCGCCGGCCACTCGACGTTGCTCAACCCGATGGCGACGATGGCTACACCAATCACGGCCAGGTGTGCGCTGGTGCGCGTAAGCAACGGGCGCCAAACGTGCCAATCCTCGGTCAACCGGTAGGCCGTGGTCGCCAGCCAGGCGGAGGTGCGCAGAATGACCTTCTCGAACCAACGATGAAGGGTTTGCAGCCTTTTCATATCAGGAGGGGTGGTATTGCGCCGAAATAGTCGCATTGCTTACAAGGCCCGGCGTGGACGAACCGCCCGTTATGGCAGATAACCCTGGGGATCTTGCGGCACACCGTTGTACCGAATCTCAAAGTGAAGGTGAGGGCCAGTAGACCAACCAGTGCTACCGCAATAGCCGAGCAAGTCGCCTTGGTAGACCGTGTGCCCGCAACCCACAGCAAGACTACTAAAGTGGCCATAGCGGGTGCGGAAACCATTGCCGTGCTCGAGTTCGACCAGAATACCGTACCCGCCGCTCCATCCCGCGATGGTCACTACGCCATTGTCGGCGGCAAATAGGGGGTCGCCCTGGCGGCAGGCGTAGTCGAGCCCAATGTGCGTTGGGTTGCGCGGATCGCGAAAGTACCATCCTGAGACGCGAGAACTGCCGGTGGGAAGGATGAACCAGCCATTGCCACCAGGACCGCTAACTGTAACGCCACTGCAGATCCCATAGCTGTACCCGGCTGGCCCAGGTGCGGGATACCTTGGTGGCGGCTCCCAGGTCACATCCCCTCCCTGGCCTCCGGGCACAACGAGCAATTGCCCCTCGCGTAGTCGCTCTCCCTCTGCAAGATCGTTCCACTCGTTGTACAGGGTCGCCGGCTCCACTCCGTACTCCACCGCGATACTTGCCACCGTCTCGTCGGCGAGGACGGTGTGGTACAGGCCGTCTGCCGGCAAGATGAACAGTTCAACTCCCGGCTTGATAAGCCACGGAGCATCTTTAAGCCCCTCACGGTTACTCCAGACGATTGTCTCCGGGGCCAGGCCAAATTGAGCGGCGATGCCAAAGATATTGTCACCATCTTGGACGGTATAAATCACGACTTGTTCCCGCACTCGCTCCGGGAAAATGGTGTGGGGGAAAGGCATACGAGCGACCGTATCGGCAGTAGGGGGATGAAGCCAACTAGCAGGGAGAGGCGGGGTAGGCGTTGGCTCCAGCTCCGTTGAAGAGCCTGCCTTGACGGAAGACAAAACATCGGAACCGAACGAATCGCCTACGGCGGCTCGTGGCGCTGGGATACCTACACCACTGATAAAGATGGTGATCAAAGCAAGGGCAATGATGCTCACGTGAGCAGTGGCACGGGTCAGGAAAGGGCGCTTGGTGCGCCAATCCACGCAGGTACGCCAAACCGCCGTCGCGCACCAGGTCACGAGGCGCAAAGGAATAGGGCGTGAATGGGGGGGGGCGTTGGTTACTGTATCATGCTCCCCTTGGATGGGAGACGAGATTGACGGTTCATCCATAGAACTCTATCCGAGGTACTGCAACGATTGTCAACGATTGTCGCTGGCCTCAGGTAATTATTATACCATCAAAGAAAATTTAGCACAAATACGACTTGTGGCCGGATTCAGCGGTAAACAGTCGCTCCCTGGGCCAACAGGCGGCGGAGTATGGGCAGTGCGGCCTCGACGGCCCGGGCACGGTGGCTGACGCGATTCTTCTCCGCCTGTGGCAATTGGGCCATCGTGCAGCCGTGACCAGGCAGGTAAAAGACCGGATCGTAGCCAAAGCCCCCCTGTCCCGCTGGCTCAAGAGCTATCAGACCCTCGCACACTCCTTCGGCACTGTAAAGTTCTCCGTCAGGCGTGACTATGGCGATCACGCAGCGGAATCGGGCTGTGCGCTGATCCCAGGGTACATCGCGCAGTCGCGTAAGCAAGACTGCTGCTCGATCAGTGTCATGCCCTGAGGCATAGCGGGCAGAGTGAATACCGGGAGCGCCGCCCAGCACGTCTACTTCGAGTCCCGAATCGTCAGCTAACGTGAGTAGACCGGAGACACGCGCGTAGGCCGTGGCCTTTTGACAGGCGTTGTCGGCACAAGTGTCGCCATCCTCAGGGACCTCTACTCGTAGGCCAAGTTCGGATGGGAAACACGGGCTCGTCTCTAGCGACGTGAGCAAAGCCCTGAATTCGCGTACCTTGCCCGGATTATGGGTGGCGATGAGGAGTTGCATAACAATCCTTCCTTCCTCCAGGTGCAACCATAACACAACTTTATCACTTTTGCAACTGCCGAGGACCTGACATAATTCTTTCCAACCTTTTCCAGACTATTTTATGTATATCAAAAGCAAAAAACCTTGACGACAGGTAATGATTGTGTTATAATGCCTGCGTTTATGAGCTACTGATGGCCTCAGCAGGTCGGTTGCGAATGGTGGGGAATTGAAAAGTGGACATGGGGCGCTCCCCAATCCTGCTATGATTCGTTTCGACGTTTCTGCTCTAATCAAGGCCCCGCTTGGTGCATCGCTCACCTTGAGCATGGACACAGGGCCGCAGAGCCTGACCGACCTGGAGGTGGATTTTCTTCGCGGAACCATCCAGGTGGTTCGTGTCCAGGGTGGCCTGTTCGTTCAAGGCCCTGTGGAATCACAACTGAGGCTAGAGTGCGTCCGCTGCTTGGAGCCATTCGTTCTCCCTATCACCCTGGAGTTAGAAAATACTTTCCGGCTACCAGGAACAAGCCCAAGTCCCAATGCACCTTGTGCAGTGAGCGATAGTGGCTGGATTGATCTGGCCCCACCGTTGCGGGAGCAGGGCTGGATAGCCATCCCAATGAAACCTCTCTGTCACCCCGATTGCAAAGGGTTATGTCCGCAATGTGGCGTGAATCTCAACCTCGAATCGTGCATGTGTGTGAACACCAAGATTGACCCGCGCATGGCTCTGTTGAAAGACTTGTTGCAGCCAACAGAGTGAACTAGGAGATCTATGGACATAATTGGAGAACTGTTAGAGAGAGCGGAGATTAAAGGGTACCTGACCACAGATGATATCCTGGATCTATTGCCCGAGGCCGAGGAGACTCTGGAACAACTCGAGGATATCTTCATCTCGTTGCACAAATCAGGAATCGAAGTATACAACAACTCCGGGGACGCCGAGGTTGAGGAAGAGCAAGCACTGAGGATCAAGGTCAACGCATACGAGGCGGATGACGGCGAAAGTTTCGATCTAAGCAGGATCTCCAGCGACGATACGGTCGGTCTATACCTCAAGGAAATGGCCCGCGTACCCCTTCTAACGACCGAACAGGAGGTTCGGCTGGCCAAAGCCCTCGAAGCAGGACGCGGGGCTCAGGGAATTCTGAGTAACGATGGCTCTGATCCACGGGAGCGACAGGAGCTTGAGCGACAAATCGAGGAGGGACTGTCCGCCCGTGAGCACCTGATCAAAGCCAACACTCGCCTGGTGGTCAGTATCGCCAAAAAGTATATGGGACGTGGCGTGCCATTCCTGGACCTGATCCAGGAGGGAAACCTGGGTTTGATGAAGGCCGTGGAAAAGTTCGACTACAATCGTGGGTATCGTTTCAGTACTTATGCCACATGGTGGATCCGTCAGACAATCACACGAGCGATTGCCGACCAGGGACGCACGATCCGCGTGCCGGTTCACATGTCGGACCGCATCCGGCGGCTCTACAACACGGCCCGACAACTCGAGCAGGAGTGTGGCCGCAGGCCGACACCCGAGGAGATAGCGGTCGAGATGGACATGGAACCGCGCAAGGTGCAATGGATGCTCAGGGTTTCGTGGCGGCCGCTGAGCCTGGAGCGACCTGTCGGCGAAGACGAGGATAGCGAACTCGGCAGTTTCATTGAGGACGAGACAACGCCCACGCCGACGCAGGGCGCTTATCAACACCTGCTCGGCGAAAAAGTCGAGGAGATGTTGGCCACGTTGAATCCACGTGAGGCGCGCATTTTGAGACTCCGCTTTGGGCTACTCAACGGGCGCAGTTACACGCTCGAAGAAGTCGGCCAAAAGTTCGGGCTCACGCGGGAGCGCATCCGGCAGATTGAGGGCAAGGCACTGCGCCGGCTGCGCCATCCTTGCCGCAGCCGCCAGTTGCGGGATTATCTGGGGTAGTGTAATGGACGTGACAGCTCGTTGTTTTGTTATGATGATGTGCAGCCTGCCGTGGCGGGCCGGGGAGGAGGCTCCCCGCCTGCGATAGGCCGCTGTGCTCTCCCAGCCTCACGGCAACACGCCGCCAGCCTCGCTGGCGGTTTTCGTTTATCGTGCTCTGTGTTACAATATGTCGCACGCTCTCAAGGAGAAATACCAATGCCCAAACACATTCTAGTCGCCATTGCCTGGCCCTACGCCAACGCCAAGATCCACGCCGGCAATATCACCAGCTCCCATCTCCCGGGTGACATCTGCGCTCGCTACCACCGCCTGGCCGGCGACCACGTGCTGATGGTCTCTGGCTCCGACTCGCACGGCACGCCCGTTACCGTGCGCGCCGAGCAGGAGGGTAAATCTCCCCGCCAGGTCTTTGAGCGCTTTCATCACAGTTTCCTGGAACTGTTTCAGCGCCTGGGCATCAGTTACGACCTCTTCACCCACACCGACACGGAGAACCACCATCACGTCTCCCAGGACTTTTTCCTGGCGCTGCTGGAGAAAGGCTATCTCTACAAGCAAATACAGGAACAGATGTACTCGGAGAAGCAGAAACGTTTCCTGCCCGATCGTTACGTGGAAGGCACCTGTCCGGTCTGCGGCTGCGAGTCCGCCCGGGGTGACCAGTGTGACAACTGCAACACGTTGCTGGATCCGCAGGACTTGATCAACCCGCGCAGCAAGGTTGACGGCAGCACGCCCGTCCTCCGCGAGACGGAGCACTTTTTCCTCGACCTGCCCAAACTGGCCCGTGCCGGCCTAGCTGAGTGGCTGCAACAGGGCAAAGAAAACTGGCGGCCCAACGTGATCAACTTTGCCCGCCGCTACGTGGGCGAGGGGTTGCGCGGACGGCCCATCACCCGCGACCTGGAGTGGGGCGTTCCGGCGCCCGTGCCGGGATGGGAGGGCAAGTGCCTCTACGTCTGGTTCGAGGCAGTCATGGGCTACTTTTCCGCCAGCGTCGAATGGGCACACAACCAGGGGCAACCAGAGGCGTGGAAGGATTGGTGGCACGATCCGGCGGCTAAGACACTCTACTTTATCGGCAAGGACAACATCCCCTTCCACGCTGTCGTATGGCCGGCGGAACTGATGGGGGTAGAGCAACTCTACGAAGACGATCCCTCCAGGAAACTCAACCTGCCCTACGACGTACTGGCCACCGAGTTCATGAATCTGGAGAGGCAAGGAATGTCCGGCAGCCGTAACTGGGCCGTGTGGATGGACGAGGCGCTCGACCGGTACGATCCCGACGCCCTGCGCTACTACCTGACGGTGGCGATGCCAGAGACGCGGGATACCGACTGGCTATGGGATGGCTTCCTGCACCGCAACAACGACGAACTAGTGGCCACCTGGGGCAACCTGGTCAATCGCGCGCTGACCTTTGCCTATAAGCGTTTCGATGGCCAGGCGCCCACGCCAGGGCCGTTGGAGGACGTGGATACGCAACTCCTCGCCCAAGTCGAGGCGGGATTTGAGCCCATCGGCCAGTTGATTGCCAGATGCAAGTTCCGCGCCGCGCTGGGCCAAGTGATGGCGCTGGCCCGCGAGGCCAACCGTTACCTGGAAGATAAGGGGCCCTGGTTCCAGATCAAAGAGAACCACGAGGCGGCCGGTACGACCATCTACGTGGCGCTCAAGGCTATTGATTCGTTAAAAGTGCTCTTTGCACCTTTCCTGCCCTTCTCGTCTGAACAGTTGCACCAGTACCTGGGCTACGAGGGAACACTGTTCGGGAGATCGTACACTGCCACCTTTGAGGAGAACGAGGGACGAGTCCACGAGACGCTGTGCTACGATCCCAGCGGCGCGACGGGCGAGTGGAAGCCCAGCGAAATGCCGCCCGGTCGAGTACTGCGCCAACCCAGACCCCTGTTCAAAAAACTGGACGAGAGCATAGTTGAGGAGGAGCAAGCCCGCATTGGGGTTGACAGCCCAACTGTGTAGCGCGCCGACTTTGCGGCAAGTCGGCGAACACCCAACGACAAGCACAAGAACACGGAAAGGAGAAACAAGTGAACAAGAAACGATTTTTCATCGCAATAGTAGCAGCCATGCTGTCGCTGACAACCCTGGCCTGTAGCCTGTGCGGCCTGCTGCCAGGGGACGGAGAGGAGCCTTCCCAGCCCCCTACGTCGCAACCGCAACCGCCGGGAGTGCTGTTTCAAGACGACTTTGGCGACTCAGGTTCCGGCTGGGAGGTGGGGGACTATGATGGCGGAGGCGTTGGTTACAAGAATAGCGTCTACTTTGTCACTTCGCTCGGTGATGGTGATACAATGTGGGGCACAGCCAACCAGTCCTTTGACAATTTCATCGTCGAAGTGGATGCCACCCAGATCTCGGCCCCGGCTAACAACAACAACGACTATGGCATAGTGTGCCGCTGCCAGCCCGACGGTGAAGGGTACTACATGCTCATATCTGCAGATGGGTACTACTCCATCATCATCAAGACCGAGGGGGAGGACTTTGAGCCCCTGGTGGACTGGACGGAGTCGGACATCATCCGTCAAGGGGACGCCACCAACCACATCCGGGCGGTATGCGACGGCTCCACGCTGGCGCTGTTCGTCAACGGGCAGCGCCTGGCGACGGCCGAGGACAGCACCTTTACCAAAGGGGATATCTCGCTGACCGCGACGTCCTACGAGGATGATCCCACAGAGATTCACTTTGATAACCTGGTGGTGCGCCAGCCGTAGCAAGCGTGTGATTTCAGGGCTTTTCGGGGGACTCTGCGATTACTTGACAAATCCCGCACTTTCCGATATAGTAATAAAAGTCCCCCGTATCCGCAGTGGGGGAATGGAGGAGTAACCGTACCCCTATGAAACCATGCCGTTTGATTCTTGCCGCCACCCTCTCGTCGGTGGTGATAGCGGTTCTTGTGTTTCCCTATCCTACCGTCGCACAAAGTGGGAGTCTGCCTGCCGGACCCGCTCTTTCCTCCTACTGGCACCCTGCGGTCAGCCGTTGGGAGCACGTCGTCCTCCAATACGCCCAGGAACGGAGCCTGGATCCAGACCTCATCGCCGCCGTGATTTGGAAGGAATCCCTGGGCCAACCGAGGGCGCGCGGCCCGGCTGGGGCCGTCGGGCTGATGGGTTTGATGCCATTCGACTGGCGACCCAGCGTCGAGGAACTGGAGAACCCCTGGACGAACATACACTGGGGTGCGCGGGCACTGGCCCACACCATTCGCGATGGCGAGGGTGATCTGTACTACTCTCTAGCCGCTTATAACGGCGGATGGGAAAAGATTGACCGTGGCGTTACGCGCCGCTACGCGGCTGATGTACTGGGTCACTACGCTCGCGCTGTCGCCGTGCGGTACGGACTGCCTACCGATGGCGATTGGATCGCCGTCTTTGCCACCGAGGGAACGCCCAGTCCCAGCACTATTACCGTGCTCGGGCCGCAGCGACCGCTGGCTCGCTACACCGAACGGCCATGGGTCCAGGCCGACATCCCTGCCGCGCCAGCCGGCACTCCTCCCCACACCATCGTTATCACCTTCGTGGACAAGTATGGCCTGGAGTGTCGAGTGGGTATGTGGCTGGTCACAGAAGATGGCTCTCCCCTTGCACGCCCTGCAGCGCAGATTATCTCTGCCTCATTGCCTGTTGGCTACGGAAGGCCTGAACAACATACAACGGCAGGGCTTGTCGCTAGTTCAATGGCCATCCCCACACCTGCGCCTACTCCCACACCCACCCCCGCTACGAGTCCTAGCGTCACGCCAACCCAGCCCCCATCCCCGATGGACACACCCACGCCGATGCCCGCAGTTGCCGCCGTCACGATAGCCAGCGACGTAGACCTGCGTCCGGGCGCAGACACCTGGTGGGACCCACTCCAAACCCTGCCTGCCGGGACAGACCTGATGTTGAGCGGATATGATCCAAACTTTCCCGAATGGGTTTACGTTCACACTATGGATGAAGCGTCAACCGGTTGGGTCCAGATTGCAGACCTGGGGATCAACCGTGAATTGAGCGACCTGCCCAGCGTCACCCCTATCCCCACGTTGACGCCTACACCACACACGCCCCCACTGACCCCCACTTTGTCCGCTCAGTGCGAGGGCGGCCCGCTTCGGCTCGACGCCTGGGATTTGAGCAAGGTCAGTACGCCAGACAGTTGGACCGCTACGATTTACGTTGAGGGGTATGGAGGAGACTGCATATACACGTATGCCTGGCAAGGAGAAATCAAAGGCGGGCCGATGTCCGGCCCTATGACCTTTGAGGTTAGCATGCCAGACCGTCTGGCCAATATCGTAGGGACAGTGTCGGTGACTTCTGCTGGCGAGACAGTCGAGGTGGGGTTGTTCATAAAGCCGCAGGATTGAGAGAATACGGAGTTGACATGCTGAAAGCACGTTGGCACGGCTACGAAATCGACTCGTCAGAGGCAGCCTACGAAGCCCGGGTACCCCAGCCCGAACAACTTGGGACGCTGGTACGAGGGTTGCTCACCACTGGCTACTTCGTCCGCTCCTACTACCTGCTCTTCGAAGAGCCGCTGACCCGGCTGCACGACTTTATCGTCGCCCGGGGCAAAGGGGAGGACAAAGCAACGAGCAAGACATTGGAATACGTGGAGAAGCAGATCGCCAAGTCCGACCCTACCGGCTACCAAGGCACCCGTATCGGCGTGCGAGCCATCGAATCCCTCCTCAACTACGTCGGCGCCCACCGGCAGGAACTCTTAGAGGCCGAGACCTTTCGCTTCGAGCTGACCGAGGAGCAGAAAAAGGTACGTGAGGACTGCGGCTACGAGGAAGAGTTCGAACCTGGCAGCCTGGTGGAGGAGGAAGGCTACTATTCCGAGTGCGAGATTCCTCTCGACGGCGTCGTCCTCATCCTGAGCTGCTCCCTGGTACCGGCCAGCAAACTCCAGCCCCGTGAAGCAAAGCTGGCCTACAAACTCGTGCACGATAGTTACAAAGAGGTCGGACTGCTGGATGAGATGGCTGGGTGGAACTGGGGGTCTCCGCGCGACTATGTGCAGGAGAACATCAACCGGCGTCACTATCTCTCCCTACGGGTACGCCTCAATCCCGACGCTACCTTCACCATCACTGGCCGTTGGATGGACGACGGCCAGTTCATCTTCCCCTACTATGACTACCTGCTGGGACTGGCGGCGAAGAAAGCCGGGATAGGGCTTGGGACATACTGTCTCTGATGCCCACCCTCTCGCCCCACACCATCATCCGTCCCGAACCAGACGGGGCACTGCTTTTCCAGCAGGACGCAGCCGAGACGGCCCTGCTGGACCTGGAGGGGCTGGACGCGCTCTACTTCCTGCTCAAAGGAGAATTGCGCGACTACCCACCCTTCTTCATTGCCTACCTGCGTTCACATCGCTTTGTGGTAAAAGGCCCTCCCGACGGCTCCCTGGAGCGGGTGGCGGCGGTGCGCGACGCGGCTCCCACGACGACCGCCCCTCCCCGCGCGCTGGCTGCCCCGGAGACCATCCACTTCTCCGTCACCGGCCGCTGCGACCAGGCGTGCGCTGGCTGCTTCTACTCCGCCCGGCCCGGCTCCGCCGTCATGCCGACCGACGCGCCCTTTGAACTGTTCGAGCGCGTCGTCCACCAGGCAGCGGAAGCGCGCGTCCTCCAGATGGCCCTGGGCGGCGGCGAACCGCTGCTGCACCCTCGTCTCCTCGACATGGTGCGCCTGGCCCGCCAGAGCGGCATCGTCCCCAACCTCACGACCAACGGCAACCTCCTCACGGTCGAGGTGGCGGCTGCGCTGAAGAAGGCCGGGCTGGGCCAGGCCCAGATCTCTCTCAATGGCGCATCAGTGGAAACAAACAGCGCCACCCGCCCTAATTTCACCGCCGCACTGCGAGCAATCGAGGCGTGCCGGAAAGCTGGGCTACGCTTTGGCCTCAACATCCTGCTCACCCGCAGCAATCTGCCCGACCTGGAAGCCATCATCCGCCTGGGGCAGAACAGGAGCGCCGCCACCGTCAACCTCCTGCGCCCCAAGCCTCCCACCACCGAGGACGACTGGCTGGAGCGAGAGTCCCCCACCGCCGCCGACTACCGAAAAGTATCCTCCCTCCTGCACCGTCTCCAGACCAACGACCGCCACCCAGCATCCAATATCCAACATCCAGCCACGAGGATTACCATAGACGCCTCGCTCACCTTTCTCCTCACCGACCACCCGCCCCAGACACTGTATCGCGCTGGCGTGTGGGGCTGCTCGGCCGCCCGTAGATTCGTCACCGTGACACAGGATGGGGATGTGCTCCCGTGTAGCCACGTGCGCTGGTCGGACGTGGGCGACGGCGACGTGATGCGCGCCTGGCGCGAGTCGGCCGTCCTCGCTCGCTTCCGGGCATTGGAGGACCTGATGCGCGGGCCGTGCCGCGCCTGCGACCACCTCAGCCTGTGCCGGGGCTGCCCATCCGTGGTGATGGCCTTTGGCGGCGAGTTTGGTGACTCCGACCCCCACTGCCCGCAAAGATGAGCGCTCTCACCATCCGCTTCCTCGGTACCTCCGCCGCCCGCCCCATCCCCCGCTGGGGCTGCACCTGCCCCCAGTGCGCTGCCGCCCAGACAGACCCCCGCGCCCGGCGTACCCGTTCCGCTATCCTGGTCAACGGCACACTGCTGATAGACGCAGGCCCAGACATCTACGCCCAACTGCGTACCCTGCCCTACGAGCACCTGGCCCGCATTGACCACATCATCATCACCCACCCCCACGCCGACCACTACCTGGGACTGGACGACCTGGCAGCGCTCCGCCGCATCTCCCGACTCCCCGTCCTGCCCCTGTATGCCCTCTCCGATGGATGGAATCGCATTCAAAATACCTTCCGCCACCTCATTGCCGCCGAGGCCAGCGAGTACGACCGGCGGCCTTTCGCCCGGCGCGAAATGCGCCTCAACGAGCCACTCCATCTCCCTGAAGGGCTTACCGTGACTCCTCTCGACACCCACCACACCCAACCCTTCACCACCGCCGGCCTGCTGATCGAGCGGGATGACGCGCGCGCCTTCTACGCTCCCGACTTTCACCACGCCGACCCAGCCCTGGTGCGCCCAGTTGATCTGGCGATCATGGACGGCTCTTTTCTCACCTCCGAGCAGATGAAGGCCCGCTACGCGCCGCGGTTAGAGGAAGGTCAAGGCCGTCACCTGCCCATCGTCGAGGGCGCCCAGTGGGCCAGATCAGTTGATGCCCGGCAAGTCATCTTTACCCACATCGGCCACATGAAGCGCACGTCGGAGCAAGTGCTGGCCTTGTTGCCCGGCAGAGGGTTCGCGGTGGCGTACGACGGTCTGACGGTCGAGTTGTGACTTTGCATTGGCGCTGCTTTGGTGTACAATACCGCACACTACCGGACGTTCTTCATATTCACTCAATTCACTCAACGGGAGGTTACTCATGACTGGAAAAGCAGGACTGAAAGCAGGACTGATTGGCGCGGCTGTCATGCTGGTGATGACGCTGCTGAGTCAGATACCGGGTGTGGGGTGTGTTTGCTGTGGCCTGAACCTGCTGGTATACGCTGCCATTGGAGCACTGGCCGGGTTCTTCCTGATCCCGCCACGTACTGCTGGCACGGGAGCAGGAGCCGGGGCTATTGCTGGACTGGTCAGCGGAGTGGTCAGTGCGGTGGTCTCAATCATCTTTATGGCCATTCAGATGGTGCGTGTTGGTTCAGCGGGGATCGCTTCGGCTATAGACCCCGAGATGATGCGACAGTTAGTCGAACTTGGCGTTGACATAGACCCGGAAATGCTCGCCATATTCTCAGACGCGGGCGGAGTGGCTATCCGCGGCGGCCTGTGCTGCCTGACAAGCCTGGCTCTGGGCGCTGGACTGGGGGCCATCGGCGGGGCCATCTTTGCCGCCGCCAAACCTGACTAAAGATCAGAGGCCCTCCAGTCGTTGGCGGCAACTGCCTCTGCGCAGTGGTAAACATCTCCTTGGGAGCCGCGCTTGGCGCTCTAGGTGGTCTGCTATGGTATCAAATCAGCGGGAAGAACCAGCCGCCTGCCGGCGAACTCGAAGGAACGCTGTAGGTTCCCCCAGCAAGCCGACCGGGCGAGATCTTTACTCCTGCCGTGCTGCAGGCAGTGACGTAGAGCATCCACGAACTGACCACCGGCTGATCTCTAACCTCTCCGGGTCTCCGATGGCGATGCTCATCCCCGCCATCTCTATTGCCGCCCCACAACTCGTCTTCGGGCTGGTGGGCGGAGTGATGGCCGACCGCTGGAACCGCAAACTGGTGATGGGAGAGACATCAATAGAGTTGTCGAGATGAGCCCCAAATATATCATCGCCCACGACGTGGGCACGAGTGGTAACAAGGCAGTGCTGGTAGATACGCAGGGAAACATCCGCTCCAGCGCCTTCCAGCCCTACCCGGTTCACTATCCCCGCCCCGACTGGGCCGAGCAGGAGCCGGAGGATTGGTGGAACGCGGTCGCCAGCACCACGCGCCAGGTGTTGGCCCAATCCGGCGTCGCGCCCCAGAACGTGCTGGCGCTGGTCTACACCGCCCAGATGCTGGGCATCATCCCGATGGGAGCCGACAGTCAGCCGCTGCGCCCGGCCATCTTATGGCTGGACGGGCGCGCACCCGAGCAGGCGGAGCGAATTATGCGCAAGTTCCTGGGGCGGCGCGTCTTCGCCACCGTCGCCGGCGCGGAACTTTCTGGCAAGGACGGCCTGCCCAAGTTGCTCTGGCTCAAGGAGAACGAGCCGCAGGTCTACGAGGGGATGACCTGCTTCCTGGACGTCAACGGCTATCTCACCTACCGGGCCACCGGCGAAATGGTCTTTGAGTGGTCGTGCGCCTCTGCCTTCGGATTCGACCTGAAGAAAAAGGACTGGATGCGAGGGATCATCCGCTACATCGGGCTGGACCTGGAAAAGTTCCCGCCGCTGGTGCGCTCGGTGGATCAGGTGGGCGGACTGACGGCGGAGGCGGCGCGGGAATGTGGACTGCTGGAGGGAACTCTTGTCTTTGGCGGCGGCGGTGACGCGCAGGGGGCGGCGGTCGGTTCCGGCGCGGTCGGCGAGGGGGAGGGCCACATCTACCTGGGTACCTCCGGCTGGGTAGGCGTCGTCACCCGCAAGACCCCCACCGGTCGGCACGGCATCGTCGCCATCCAGTCCGCCAACCCCGACAAGGCGCTGCTCTTTGCCGAGATGGAGACGGCCGGGGCATGCCTCAAGTGGGTCGCCGACCAGTTCTACCGCCACGAGCAGGCCGACCCCAGCATCCCCAACGTCTACGCGCTGATGGACCAGGACGTGGAGGCCATTCCCCCCGGCTCCGACTACCTGATCGCCACACCCTGGATGTACGGGGAGCGGGCCCCCATCGCCGATACCTGGGTGCGTTCCACCTTCTTCAACATCAGCGCCGACCACACCCGAGAGCACCTCTTGCGAGCAGTCTACGAGGGGGTAGCCTACAACCTACGCTGGATCGTCGAGATCGTGGAGCAGACCTTTGGCTTCCCGCTGCCCACATTGCGGGTGATTGGCGGAGGGGCACGAGGCGCGCCGTGGATGCAGATCATCGCCGACGTGACCGGGCGGCGCGTCGAGACGGTGGCGCAACCGCAGGAGGCCGGCGCGGTCGGCATCGCGCTCACGGCGGCGGTTGGGCTGGGGCTGTACCCGGACTTTGAGTCGCTGAAGCAGATCGTTCAGGTTGACCGCGTCTTCGACCCCCAGGCGTGCAATGCCGAGGCATACGACTGTCTCTACCGCGCCTACAAACAACTCTACCGCCGACTACGCGAGCTGTATCGGGAGGTGAACGAGGTGCGGTTCCGGGAGTGCCGGGAGTAACGGAGGCATTGAGTCCATTTCGGTCATAATATCGCAGGGCGGCGCTAAAAAGAGGAGGGCAGGAAATGAATGTACAGCGGTTACTCACCCTTGTTCTGCTGGCCAGCCTGGTGATAGTGTCAGGCCTCAGCGATGCTCGCGCTAGTACAGTGCAACTGTCGGGAACTGCCCCGTCTGCCCCGGGCGTGGTCGAGGGGGTCAACGCACCAACCGAGCACAGCAATGGCACCGCCACCTTGCCCCCAGGCGTCTCCACCGACTGGTGGACCATTGCGCAGGAAAACATCCGCCAATCGGAGTATTACGTCACATGGCAGGACCACACCTACCTGTCCGACGTCCCGGCCCCTCCGGCGGAGCTCAGGGCAGGCGACTACCAAGCCCCCAACCGCGCCCAAGGCCTGCGCACCTACTTTACCCCTGAGGGACCAGTAGTCATCCCCCGCGTCTGGCCCGAGGTGGTAGAGGCTCCTCCATGGCACTGGGGGCTGCGCCTGACCGCCTGGGGCCGGGAGGGGACGTTGCAACCGGTGAGTGACGCCACCCTCCACCCAGAATCCAACCGCATCGAATACCGTCGGGGCCACTTGACCGAATGGTACATCAACGACGAACGCGGCCTCGAACAGGGCTTCACCCTCACCCTACCCCCGGCCACTTTGGGGACACCCCCTCCTCTCTCCCAAGATTGGGAGAGGGAAGAGAGCCTCGTCCTTGAACTTGCCCTGACCGACGACCTGCTCCCCCACCTGACCGACGACGGCCAGGCAGTGGAATTCACCACCCTCGCCGGCGAACCTGTCCTGCGTTACGCCGACCCCCACGCCACCGACGCCACCGGCCGTCAACTCCCTGCCCACGCAGTGTAACACCAGGGAAATAGGCTGTCAACTGGCCCATTGAGCGTATCGGCCAAGTCGAGCGGAACCGCGCCACCTGGTTATGGATTCGCTTCTCTCAAGCCACCAGAGTATAATAAGAGGGTCTCCAAGATTTCGCGGGGTGGGTATGCTCAAAGGGGACGTGCCGTCCCCGTCTGTGGTGTTGAGACACACACTGCCCCCAGATGTGGGACGCGGGCGGCACGCCCGCTTGGAGCACCCCGCTAAATCCCAGAGAGCCTAATAAGATAAAAGCCTCATCGTGAGTTTCTTCATCCGGGGTACTCTTTTCAGGAGGCACACGAGATGAAAGATAAGGTTAGGACCAAAGCACAGCTCATCAAGGGACGTTGGAAAAACACAGCAGCATTCAGAGACTTGGTCACAATCTTCACTGCTGCTATTCTTGTGTATGTATTAGCGGTTGTTTTTGATGCATTTGAGATGTTTGTAGAGTGGTCTCGAATGTACGAAGAATGGCAAGTTGATGAAATTGCTATTGTTCTTATAACCTTGGCGTTTTCTCTTGGTGTTTTCTCTCTACGTAGGTGGAGACATCTCGAGTATGAAGTTACTGAGCGGGTGCAGGCAGAGGCGGCGCTGCGGGAGAGCGAGCAACAGTATCAGACGCTCTTTGCTGACCCGCAGAGGCAGGCACGGGAATTGGCGCTGCTGCATAAAGTACGTACGGCTCTGGCGAGTGAACTGGATTTGTCAGTCCTCTTTCGCACCGTCGTCGAGGCCATTGCCGACACATTTGGCTACACGCTGGTAAGTCTCTACCTGCTCCAGGAGGATGTACTGG
>JAUXFI010000038.1 GCA_030620125.1 Anaerolineae bacterium | reverse complement strand
GTGCCAGGGGCGGTGCTGGGGCTGCCGGGCGCGTTGGAGAAACTCGTCGTCTTCCAGGACCATGTCATTGACGGACACGCCCCTGGCGTGAGCGGCAAGTGGCTGCAGGCCTACGTCGGCGCCGGCCCCGGCTCCGACCACGAGAGCACGACCGCCGGCGAGATGCTGGAAAAGCTGCGGCTGGGAATGTACGTCTTTATCCGCGAGGCCACCGCCGCCAAGAACCTGCGCGCACTCCTGCCCTCCGTCACCCCCAGTAATGCCCGCCGCTGTGCCTTCTGCACCGACGACCGCCACCCGGCGGATCTGCTGGACGAGGGCCACATTGACTATCTGATCCGTCTGGCCGTCGCCGAGGGGCTCGACCCCATCACGGCTATTCGGATGGCCACGCTCAACGTGGCCGAGTGGTTCCGCCTGCGCGACCGGGGGGCCATCGCTCCCGGCAGGCGGGCTGACCTGGTGGTTTTCTCCAACCTGAAAGATTTCCGTGCCGAGATGGTCTTTGCCGGCGGGGTGTTGGCTGCGCAGGATGGGAGCCTCGTCGGCGACTGGCCCGTTCCCGCTGTGGACGATTCCCACGTACGCGACACCGTGCATGCGGAGTGGGAGCATCTCGACTTTTCCATCCCCGCGCAGGGGGAGCGCGTGCGTGTGATCGGCGTCGTGCCCGACCAGGTCGTCACTAAGCACCTGGTCGAGACGGTCAAAGTAGCAGATGGTCTAGCGGTGGCCGACGTCGAACGGGACGTGCTCAAGATGGCGGTGATCGAACGTCACCGGGGGACGGGCAACGTGGGGTTGGGCTTTGTGCGCGGGATTGGGTTGAAGCGCGGAGCGCTGGCCGGCAGCGTGGGCCACGACGCCCACAATCTGATCGTCATCGGCTGCGACGATACCTCAATGATGACCGCCGCCCACGCTGTAGCCGACCTGGGCGGGGGGCTGGTGGCTGCGGCCGGGGAGGAGGTGTTGGGCTCCGTGCCGCTACCCATCGGCGGCCTGATGTCCGACCAGCCGGTCGAGACTGCACGCCAGCAGATGGACGCGCTGCTGGCGGTCGCGGCCAGTCTGGGATCCGCGCTCCACGATCCCTTTATGGCGATGGGTTTCCTGGCGCTGGAGGTCATTCCGACGCTAAAGCTGACCGACCAGGGATTGGTGGACGTGGAAAAGTTCGACTTTGTGCCGCTGTTTGTGGGATGAGCGGCCCAGCCAGGAAAAAACGATATGAAAGACAACCCCGGCAAACCAACCGACCTACGCGGCCAACGACGGCGTGACCAGCGGCGGCTTTTCTGGATCGTCGTCGCCTTTCTCGTCGTCGGCGGCAGCGTTGCCATCGCGCTGGTTTATGGTCCGCAGGCCGCCGCGCTGGGGCTGGGGTGCTTGCTTGCTGGCGCGGGTGTGCTGGGCCTGCTGTGGTTGATCCTGCTCCTCATCGAGCGATTGGCGGAGTAGGGGCCTGCTCGTTGGGCGAGGTCTCCAACCGAGCCTCTCCAGGGACTTTGCCAGCAGGAATTGACCTCTACACAAGTTTGGACTATACTGAACATTGTCAGAGATGCAGGAGCAGCAGGAGGCAACCATGCTCAAGGACAGGCGCATCCTCGCCATAGATGATTCAGCCGCTATTCGCAGTTACCTGCAGACTATTCTCACTTCGCAGTGCGCCGGGCTGGATGTCGCGGCTACCGGTCGAGAAGGGCTGGAGATGTGCACCGGCGATGAGCGGTATGACCTCGTCCTGCTCGACTTGCTCCTGCCCGATATGAACGGCCTTGAGGTGTTGGAGCACATCCGCCAGGAGGATGACGAAACCACAGTCGTCATACTAACCGGCGTCGGCGGAGTGAAATCGGCCATTGCTGCTGTGCGGTCTGGAGCGGATGCCTACGTCGAAAAGCAGGACATGGCCGTGGGTAGCGACCTCACTGGGTTCTTTTACACTCTCGAACAGGCGATTGAGCATCGCGCTGGCCTCGTTGCTCAGAGGCAGCTTCAGGAGGTCAAGATTGATTTCTACTCAATGGTCACGCACGACCTGCGCAATCCTGCCAGTGGCATTCTGACCGCTACGCAAGTGCTGCTCGAGGGCGAGGTCGGGCCACTCGCGCCTGAGCAGACTGAGGTTTTCCGCATTATTCAGCAGTCGGCCAGCAGAATGCACAGGCTGATCAATGACTATCTCGACTTTGCCAGGATTGACGCTGGCTATCTGCGTCTCAACCTGGGCGACGTCGAACTGCGCAAAGTAGTGGAAGCCAGTGTGCCCCTCGTTCGGTTGCAATCTCAGTCCAAGAACCAGACCCTCGTCCTCGACCTGCCGCCTGACCCTGTACCCGCCCGCGCCGACGTCGAACGGCTGCTGCAGGTGCTCGACAATCTGTTGTCCAACGCGGTCAAGTACACGCCTGAAGGCGGGCGTATCACGGTGCAGTTGCGCGTGGAGGACGGGCAGGCCGTGTTGCGTGTCAGCGACACGGGGATGGGCATCTCGCCTGCCCAACTGCCTGCCTTGTTCAGCAAGTACCATCGCGTCCCAGGCGAGGCCACCCTCGGCATTCATGGTACCGGGCTGGGACTACTCATTGTCAAGGAAATCATTGAGGCCCACGGTGGTACGGTCCTCGCTGAATCTGAAGGCGTGCGGGGGAAAGGGACGACGTTCATCGTGAACATTCCGCTTGAGCAGGTGTGAGCGAGTCAGCGAGTCAGCGAATTGGGTCAACGTTTACCGTGAGTAGACAAGATGGGGCGATGATACAGACGTGAGGTGTAAAACGTGAAACGCAAAGATGGTGTCTGAGTCGGACAGGTCTCTGGCGGGTGGGGTGGGGGAGGAGCGGGCGTTTGATGCCTTGCTGGATCACGTCCGTCGTCAGCGGGGGCTGGATTGCAGCCAGTACAAGAAGAGCTTTCTGCGCCGCCGGTTTGCGGTGCGTATGAGAGCGCGAGGGATCGGCACGTATCAGGACTACCTGGCCGTGTTGCGCTCCGACTCGGCCGAGTTCGACGCGCTGCTCGTCGCTCTCACGATCAACCTGTCCTACTTTTTCCGCGACAGTGCCGTATTCGAGGCGCTGCGCTATGCTGTCTTGACTTCCCTGGTTGCCAAACGGTCGCAGGCCGGACGGCGGCGACTGGCCGTATGGAGCGCGGGGTGCGCCAGCGGCGAGGAGCCTTACTCTGTGGCCATGATCCTGGCCGATCTGCTGGGGCCGTCTCTGTCCAAGTGGGACATGCAGATTCACGCCAGCGACGTTGACGCGGGCGCGTTGGCACGCGCCCGCCAGGGTGTGTACAGGGCGGTCAGTTTCCAGGACTTGCGGGCCGGTTTCGTGGAGCGGTACTTTGTCCAGAATGGAGACACGTATACGCTACAGCCAGCGATCCGGCGAATGGTCACTTTCCAGCAGCACGATCTGACCACCCCTCCGTCTTTGCCGCATTACGATCTGGTACTGTGCCGCAATGTGCTCATCTATTTTGCCCGCGAGCACCAGGAGAAAATAGTGCGCCACCTGATCCATCACCTTGAGCCGGGCGGCTACCTGACGTTGGGCATGGCGGAGATGCTCCCGCTGGCGCTTTACAGCCGCTTGGAGGCAGTGGATGGACGATTGCGTATCTACGGGAACAATGAACAATGAAACAATGAACAAATGACAGTAACTGCTCAGGCGGGAGAACCCTTGCGAAGGTTTAGTGAGAACTTTTGGGCCAAAAGCGTCTTTGCCTACCGAAAGTTGCCCCGACGACGAGGCCATTCGCAACCTTCGCAAGGGTGGCTGGGTAGTTACAAATGACCAAATGAACATCGAGTTTGATCCGTTACTGTCCTGAAATCCGTGTTCTCATAGGGCAGTAGAGTAGGAGAGCGAAAAATGAGCGAGCAAAATTCGTTACACGTCAGAAAGCGGGCAGGGCTGTTTGGCAAGATGAAAATCGTGCAGCGTATGCTATTGCTCATCCTGACCGGCATCGTCTTTGTCGTGGCGGTGCTGGTGAGCATGTCCGTCGTCAAGCAGACCCGCATCGCTGAGCAAGAGGAAGACCGGCGCTTTGGGGATCACAATGTCAGCTTCTTGACGACGATAGATGAGCACGGGGAGACCGCTTTGGCGTTGGCGATCAATTTTGCTCACACGCCCGATATCCAGCAGGCGTTTGCCGCCCGGGATCGGGAGGAGCTGATCCGGCTGACGTTGCCTATCTACCATGACCTGGATAAGGAAGTCGGCATCTCCCAATTCCACTTTCACACGCCGCCGGCCACCTCGTTCCTGCGGCTGCACCTGTTGGACGAGTACGGCGACGATCTCTCGGACCACCGCCACGCCGTCGTGCTGGCCAACGCCCAGCAGACTGCCGTCATGGGGTTGGAGAGGGGGAAGGGCGGTCTGGGCATCCGGGGCATCGCGCCGGTCAGTTACGAAGGACAACACATAGGAACGGTGGAATTGGGGTTGGATCTCGGGGAGTCATTCTTGAACAACCTCAAAACAAACTACGGACTAGATGCTTGCATCTATTTGATTGAGAGCGACAGCCAGGCCGCTGCGCCCGGCGAGGAGAGCGCCGGGAAGGTCATGGTAGACGGCGATCTGTGGCTCTATGCCTCGACCCTGGACGAACGGTTGCCGGTGCCCCCGGAGGTCTACGAGCAAGTGCGCGAGAGTGGCGAGGTCGTCACCAGCCGAATCTCGCACTCGCACGCGGGCAATCACTACGGCGTGCTGGATGGGCCACTATATGACTATTCCGGGGAACTCATCGGCATCGTCGAGATCAGCGCGTTACGCAACGACGTCGTGGCCGATATTCGACGCGGCTGCAACGAGGCATTGCTGGCGGGGGGGCTCATCCTGGTGGCTGTGCTGACCCTGGCCTACGTGAACGTCAAGCGTATCAGCGCCCCCCTGAGGGCGATGAGCGGCGTGGCGGAGCGGGCGGCGGCTGGCGACCTGAGCCAGACCGTCCTCGTCACTGGAGAGGATGAGGTGGGGGTTTTGGCTGTGGCCTTTAACCGCATGATCGAAAACCTGCGCCACCTGCTGGAGCGGATTGAGGATGCGTCACAGCAGTTGTCTGTCTACGGTGAGGAACTGGCGGCGATGATGGAGCAGATGAACGCGGCTACCGAGCAGATCGCCGCTACGACC
Organism: Anaerolineae bacterium; assembly: GCA_030620125.1. The sequence continues at coordinate 7,250 of JAUXFI010000038.1, read as the reverse complement.
AGCCAGATGAGCCAGGGCGCTGAATCCCAGGCCCAACAGGCGGAGGATGCCGCCCGCTCTGCGGCGCAACTGGCCACCGCCACCAGCCAGATCGCCGAGAATGCCCGCCAGGCCAACGACGCCTCGGCCCAGGCTCAATTGTCGGTGCAAAACGCGGGCCAGGTGATCGAGGCGCTGGAGACCAAGTTGGGCGAGGTAGAGCGGGTAGTGACGCTGGTGGACAAGATCGCCGACCAGACCAACCTACTCTCGCTGAACGCCTCCATTGAGGCGGCGCGGGCCGGCGAGCACGGCGCGGGCTTTGCGGTGGTGGCCGACGAGGTGCGGCGGTTGGCGGAGCACTCGGCGACTTCGGTGGGGGGGGTCGCCGCGCTGAACCGGGAGATCGGAAGCCGCCTGCAGGAGGTACTGGCGGCGATGGAGGAGGCGCAGAAGGGGGCAGCCCATACCGTGTCGCTGGCCCAGCAGGTCGGGGCAGCGACGGGTGAGCAGAGACAAGCGACGGAAGCGGCGGTGGGAGCAATCAACGAAGTAGCCAGCGTGGCCGAGGAGAACGCGGCGGCGAGTGAGGAGATCGCGGTTTCCATTGAGGATCAGGTGACTTTGATGGAACAGGTGGCCAATTCCGCACAGATGTTGGCCGAGATAGCCAATGGCCTGCAACAGACCGTATCCGAGTTCAGAAAAAGCGAGTCGGCGAGTCAGCGAGTCAGCGAATCAGGCGTTGCTCCCGGACGGGAGTGAGTTGCTTTGAGATGTCTGTTGGGCGAGGGTCTCCGACCGAGCCTTGAGCGGCGGCGGTCGGGAGACCTTGCCGAAGGCGGGAAGAGAACCTCGGATGATGGAAATACACGATGATGAGGAGGAAAAATGACTCACGTATCACACTTGCCAGTCCGAACCTACGAGCAAACGGAATACCAGCGCAAGACGTGCTTGCTGCATATCCTACTTGCCGCTTTTGGTACATTCGTCGCCGTGGGCCTGATTGTCGCGCTGGTGCGTTCTCTCTCGCCTATGATCATTGGCGCCGAGAGCGTGTTGCTGCTGGGGCTGGCCCTGTGCTACGGTCTGTCGCGGTGGGGACGACTGCGCCTGGCCTCCATCCTGTTTCTGGGCGGATGGGTGGTGCTCATCATCGGGATGCTCCTGGTTCCGGGCGTGGCGCCGATGATGTTTCTCATCATTCCCTATATTCTGTGCCCTGCTATCATCGCGGCCGGCGCCTTGTTCACGCCCCGCAGTACCTTTGTCGTGGCCACGGCCATCGCCGTGCTCCTGTTGAGCGTCGTGGCCCTGAGCGGGGGCTGGAGCGCCGCCGACTTGCCCGAGACAGAGGGAAACGAAGCGCTGTACCTCAGCATCCCGCTGTTGATGAACTATGTACTGGCTACTCTTTCCTGGCTGTTTGGGCGGGATATGATGCAGGCGACGAGACAGTCGGAGAAGAACGCCGAGGCGTTGGCTGCGCAGTTGGCCACTAACCAGTCCCTGCTGGACGAGATCGCAGAGGCGGCGGCCCGCTTGGCCCCCACCGCCGAACAGTTGGCGGCCACGATGGAGCAGATGAACGCCGCTGCCGAACAGATCGCCGTGACGGCCAGCCAGGTGAGCCAGGGTGCTGCATCGCAGGCCCACCGGGCGGAGGAGGCTTCCTACTCTATGGCTCAACTGGTGACCGCCACGTTCCAGATCGCCAATAGCGTCCGCCAGACTAATTGCGCCTCGGCCCAGGCGCAGGCACTGGTGCAGAACTCGGCTCAGGTGGTGAAGGCTCTTGGGGACAAACTGGTCGAGATCAAGCGGGTGGTGACGCTGGTGGAAAAGACCGCTGGCCGGACCAACCTGCTGGCGCTGAATGCCTCCATTGAGGCCGCGCGAGCTGGCGAGCACGGCGCGGGTTTCGCGGTCGTGGCCGACGAGGTGCGGCGGCTGGCGGAGCACTCGGCGTCCTCGGTGGGAGAGATCGCAGCGCTAAGCCCGGAGATCGGAGAGCGCCTGAGGGAGGTGCTGGCGGCGATGGAGGAGGCACAGGAAGGCGCGGCCCGCACGGTATCGCTGGCTGAGGAGGTTGGGGCGGCGACGGAAGAGCAGGAGCGAGCGACAGAAGTGGTGGTGGAAGCAGTGAATGAGGTGGCCAGCGTGGCCGAGGAAAGCGCGGCGGCGAGCGAGGAGATCGCGACTGCCATTGAGGAGCAGGTAGCCTCAATTGAACAGGTGGCTGGCTCCGCCCAGGTGCTGGCTGTACTGGCCGCCAGTCTGCAGCAGACGCTGGAAAGATAGGAGTGAGACCAGATGAATGACATAGGTATCGAACGAACCGGGAGAGCGACGGGCGATCAATACGTAGTCTTTCGATTGGGGGAGACGCAGTTTGGCGTCGCAATCAAACAGGTGCTGCGCATCGTGCGCTTGACGGCCATCACCCGCGTGCCGCGCGCGCCGCACTTTTTGGAAGGCGTGATCAACTACCACGGTCAGGCGGTACCTGTCGTGGACCTCAAGAAGCGGCTGGCGCTGTCTGGCGGGGAGGAATATGGCGACGCGGCCCGTGTCCTGATCGTGGAACTCGAAACGCAGTCCATCGGCATGCTGGTGGACGCGGTCGCTGGCATCTCGCGCCTGCCGGACGAGGCCATTGAGCCGCCGCCGGAGATGGTGGCCCAGGTCAATGGCGTCTATCTCGCCGGAGTCGCACACCACGAATATGAATGTGAGGAGCGATTGATCATCCTGCTCGACCTGAACCGGGTGCTGACGGTGGAGGAGGTGGCGGAGGTGGAGGTATTGACGTGACCGTGACCATTGACGTGCTGGTGGTGGACGACTCGCCGCTCATGCGGCGCATCATCACCAGCCTGTTGGAGAGCGACCCGCGTATCCGCGTCGTGTCCACTGCGGCCGACGGTTACGAGGCAGTCGAGAAGGTGGAGTCCATCCGGCCGGACGTGGTGACGTTGGACATTGAGATGCCCCGGATGGATGGACTGGAGGCGCTACAACGCATCATGCAATGCGCACCGACACCTGTCGTCATGCTTAGCGGGGTCAAGGAAGCGGCGGCGGCGGTGCGGGCGTTGGAACTGGGGGCCGTCGAGTTTGTGGCCAAGCCGTCGGGCACCGTCTCGATTGATCTGTACAAGGTGCGCGACGAACTGATCAGCAAGGTCAAGTTGGCCACGCTGGTCAACCTCGACCGGGTAGTAGCGACCAAGACGGGGCCGCTCGTGCCTTTCCCTCCTTCATTCTCCCCATTGGGGGGGAAAGAGAGGGGGAGACCGTGGATGCTGGCCATTGGCGCTTCGACGGGCGGGCCTCGTGCTTTGCACAAGCTCCTTAGCCGCCTGCCGGCCGATTTGCCGGCCAGCGTGCTGGTCGTGCAGCACATGCCGGCTGGCTTCACCGCCTCCTTTGCCAAACGGCTGGATCGGCATAGCCCGTTGCACGTCGAGGAGGCCAGGGATGGGCAGGCGGTGATGACCGGAGCGGCCTACGTAGCGCCTGGGGGCATTCACATGGCGGTCGCAGAAGGGCATGGCCGGCCCGTCATTTGTCTCCAGGACACGCCGCCGGTGAACTCTGTCCGCCCTTCGGCTGATGTACTGATGGCCTCGGTAGCCCGCGTGAGCGGGCCACGTTGCATGGGGGTCGTGCTGACTGGCATGGGCGCCGACGGGGCCGAGGGGTTGGCGCAGATCAAGGCGGCGGGCGGCCTCACGCTGGCCCAGGACAAAGAAACGAGTGTCATCTTTGGTATGCCCAAGGCGGCCATTGAGCGCGGCGTGGTGGACGGGGTACTGGCTCTGTCCAAGATCCCACGCGCCATCGTCACGGCGATGGAGGAAAGGAAGTTGTCATGACCGATGCTATTCCCGATATTGACCTATCGCAGTTCCGCGACCTGTTCATTGACGAGGGCCAGGAGTACGTGCAGACGCTCAACCAGTGTATGCTCACCCTTGAGCGTACCCCGGACGAGACCGAAGCGCTGGATGCCATATTCCGCGCCGCTCACTCCCTCAAGGGCATCTCGGCCACCATGGGCTACGACACGCTGGCGATGCTGGCCCACGCCGCCGAGGACGTGCTGCACAAGGTACGAGACGGCGAATGGGTTCTGTCGCCAGGGTTGGTAGAGTTGCTGTTTGCCGCCATTGACATTCTCCAGGCCTTGGTGAACGACGTGGCCGCCGGTGGCACGGGAGAAGCCGACATCACGTCTATGCTAGAGCAACTGCAGGGCTACGAGCAAGTGGCAAGTGACAAGTGGCAAGTAGAAAGTGACAAGTCCCTTCCCCCTACTCCCTCCCCAACGATGATCCGCGTTGACGTGCGCCACCTGGACGCGCTGCTGGACGTGGTTACTGAGATGGTCATCCACCGCAGCCTGCTGACCCGCCTGGGGCAGCGCTACGACCTGCCGCCGCTGAACGATGCGTTGGAGGTTCACGAGCGTCTACTGGCCCAGTTGCGGGATGCCGTGTTGGGGATGCGCATGGTTCCCGTCGGCCACGTGTTCGGCCGTTTCCCGCGCATGGTGCGGGATTTGCTCAAGGCGCAGGGCAAGGAAGCGCAACTGGTCATTCAGGGAGAGGACGTGGAACTGGACCGCGCGGTGTTGGAGGCGCTTGGCGACCCGCTGGTGCACTTGCTGCGCAACGCGATTGATCATGGGTTGGAGACGCCCGCCGAACGAGAGGCGGCGGGCAAGCCGCCGTCGGGCACGCTGTGGCTGTCGGCGCGGCGGGAGCGGGGTATGGTGGTCATCGAGGTCAGTGACGATGGGCAGGGTATGGATGCGCAGCGGATCGCGGCCGTCGCCGTGGAGCGGGGTCTCGTCACCGCCGCAGAGGTCGCGGAGATGAGCGAGGCTCAGGTTTTGGAATTTGTCTGCCACCCCGGGTTCTCGTTGAGCGAAGAGGTGACTGCCGTGTCAGGGCGGGGTGTGGGGATGAACGTGGTCAAGCAGCAGTTGGAGGTGCTGCGCGGCTCTCTGCAGATCGAGACGCGGGTGGACCGGGGTACGACCTTTCGCCTGCAACTGCCGGTAATGCTGGCGTTGGTGCGGGCCTTGCTGGTGAGCGTGGGCGACGAGCGGTACGCCCTGCCCACGGCCCACGTGGAGCGCATCATCGAGTTCGATCCGGCGCAGATAGAGCGCGTCGGCGACCGGGAACTGCTGCGTCTGGAGAACGGACTCCCCTCCTCACAGGGGGGGCTGGGGGGGGGACACGGAGTGTTGCCCCTGTGCAGGATGAGTGAACTGCTACACATCCCCGGCGGCGACGCACAGCCGCGTCACGCGCTGGTCGTGCGGCGCAACGGTCAGCCTGTCGGGCTGCGGGTGGACGACGTGCTGGCCCACGAGGAGATCGTGGTCAAACCGCTGCCTCTCGCACTGCGCGGCACGCCTGGCCTGGCCGGAGTGACGATCCTGGGCGAGGGGCAGACGGTGTTGATCTTGGATGTGATGGGGTTGTGGGCGTGAAAAAGGAGAAAGTGTGTCTGACATGATAAAAGTGCAATCCTTTGACGTTCTTCTCGACTGGATCTTGACAGAGTTTGAGGAGAATCAGTCCATCTTTGGGATCCATCGCTCTCTTTTTTATGTCCCAAAGAAGGACAGCCTTTACGCCACTGACGATCTCTTTGGGTATCACCTGGCTACTCCTATCGGGCCGGGGGCGGGTCCCCACACTCAGTTGACGCAGAATATTTTGTGTGCCTGGCTCTCCGGGGGCCGGTTCATCGAACTGAAAACCGTGCAGATCATGGACGAGCTGGAGATCCCCAGGCCCTGCATTGATATGGAGGATGAAGGGTACAACGTCGAATGGTCCCAGGAGCTCAAGCTGGGTCAGTCTGCCAGCGAGTACGTCAAGGCCTGGGTGCTGATCCACGTTCTCCGCCGTATCCTTGGTTTCGAGAACAGTGGCCCTTGCGGGACGATCTTTAACCTGAGCGTCGGCTACGATATGGAGGGGATCCAGAGTCCGCCCATAACCCGTTTCATGGACAGGCTGGCGGATGCGTCCGCAGAGATCGCCGCAATCCGTGCGCTTTTGGGGAAAAAGTTCCCGCAATTTGGCGACATTGAGATACCCTCCAGCATCACGAACAGCGTCACCCTTTCGACCATGCACGGCTGCCCACCGGACGAGATTGAGCAGATTGGCAAATACCTGCTGGAGGAGAGGGGGTTGCACACCACGGTCAAGTTGAACCCTACCTTGCTGGGCCAGGATGAGGTGAAACGTATTCTCCACGACCATCTCGGCTTCACGGAGGTTCACGTCCCCGGCCGCGTGTTCGAGCACGACCTGCAGTACGGCCGGGCGGTGAAGCTGATCAAGACGCTGAAGGGTGTTGCCGCACAGCGAGGCCTGACTTTTGGGGTTAAATTGAGCAACACGCTGGCGATGGCCAACCACAAGGGCACGCTCCCGGGCGACGAGATGTACATGTCGGGGCGCGCTCTCTATCCGATCACCATCAACCTGTTCCACAAGCTCTCCCAGGAGTTTAATGGGGATCTGAATGTCTCTTTCTCTGCCGGGGCGGACGCGCTCAACGTGACAGCTATTCTGGCTGCCGGCGCTCGACCCGTTACCGCTGTGTCGGACATCCTGAAACCGGGCGGCTACTCCCGTTTTCTCCAATACCTGGAGAATCTGGAAACGAACATGCGCGCTCTGGGGATGACGAGCCTGGAGGAGCTGGCCCAGGACAAGTTGACCAATCTGGAACGAGAGGCCGCCCATGCGCTGGACGACCCGCGATACAAAAAGAGTTACCATCCTTATGGCCTGCCCAAGGTCGCATCAGAGTTGGGTCTCTTTGACTGCATCACTGCTCCTTGCGTAGAGCGGTGTCCGGTTCTTCAGGACGTGCCGGAGTACGCCTGGCTGATCTCTCAGGGGCAGTACGAGCGGGCGCTGGAGGTCATTCTCTCCCGCAACCCCCTCCCCGGCGTGACCGGCTACATCTGCACTCACCTCTGCCAGACCCGCTGCACCCGCAACAACTATGACGAGCCGGTGGCTATCCGGGCACTCAAGCGGTTCGCCGCCGAAAAGGGGAGCGGGTCTCAAGGGGGCTCCCCTCCCCCAAAGTTGGGGGAGGGGCTGGGGGTGGGGGCGGTGGCAGTGGTCGGCAGCGGCCCCTCGGGGCTGGCCGCGGCATACTTTCTGGCTCTGAACGGCGTCGAGGTGACCATCTACGAGGCCAGGGATAGGGTGGGGGGGATGTTG
>JAUXFI010000085.1 GCA_030620125.1 Anaerolineae bacterium | reverse complement strand
TTCTTCACGGGATAAACACACAGAGCACGGGGACTCCCCCGTGCTCTGATGCTCTTATCCGTTCTACCTTGCGGCTACACCGGCAGATAGACCCTCCACTCAGCCGGCACGTCACCGGAAGCGACCAGGTAGTTGGCGCGAGGAGTCTTGGGCTCCCAGCGGAGACGCATCCCGGCCTCGTGGGGCGTGCGGTCGGCCTTGCGATGGTTGCACGAGTGGCAGGCACAGGCCGTGTTGCCCCAGGTATTCGCACCGCCCCGGCTGCGGGGAATCAGGTGATCCACGCTGAAATCAGCGCGAGTGAGACGACGACCCCGCCGTTGATCACCGGACCGAGCGCCGCAGTACACGCAGGCATAGCCATCACGGATCAGGACGCCGCGCCGGCTCCACGTCGCCCCGCGCCGGGGGACGTTGACGTAGTAACGCAGCCGCAGCACGGAGGGCACCTCGAACACCGTACTGGGCGTGTGCAGCCGTGCCGCGATCCCGTCCACGCCCTCGGCCACGCCGCGCAGCAACAAGCCCACGGCTCGCCTCACGGATACAACCCGCAGCGGCTCGTAGGATGCGTTGAGTAATAGAACAGCCGTAGTCATCATTCTTACCTTCTTCTCAATCTCCAGTGCCGCCGACAGGAGTCGAACCTGTACAGGCCAGGCCCACCCGGGTCTAAGCCGGGCGTGTCTTCCAGTTCCACCACGGCGGCGCTTCGCCTCGGCTCAATCGCCGAATCCAACATCACCAAGTCTGAAATGAAATATGGCGGTCCCGACCGGACTTGAACCGGCGATCTTTAGCTCGACAGGCTAACGGGGACTCCAGACTCCCCCACGGGACCCTGGGCGGAGCCATAGGCTCCGCCGAGCGCATTTTGAGCCAACACCTATATGCGCAGGTGGACCGGGCGGGCCTCGAACCCGCAAATTTCTTCCTTGCAAAGGAAGGGCCTTCCCCATTTGGCCACCGGCCCAGGCAACTGGTCTCTCCACCGCGTCCCGACGACGGTCTCATTCATAGGCATACTTCGGCGCCCTGCCCTGCCACGGGCGACACCGGCTCCCTGCCCCCTTCAACGATAGCCCAGCACAGCCGTTAGCAGTTAGTCGTCAGCCAGTAGCCGGTACTTTGCGCTAATTGCTGACTGCTTCCTGCTGACTGCTGACCAGGTTACGCCCCATCGTTCGCGGCAATGTCCTTGCAGCGGGGACATCGCCGGAGAGCCTCGACCCCGGGTTCCCGATCACCCCGGGCGGTGGAGAGACAAGAGCGGGCAGTTGGTAGAGTGCAAAAAAAAACGCGGGGCCTTGAACAAGACCCCGCGTTCCTCGCCAACTGAGAAAGTCACACACTCCCACGCGCCTCCTCCCCTGGCGAGGACCCAGGCTCATATCCCAGGACCGACCACAGCGCCGCCGAGAACTCGACGGGGTTTATGGTATGCTGCTGGTAAAGTGCTGTCAACTCTGAGACTGCTTGGGTCGCAACGTGGGCTCTGACGATCTCGGCCATCGCACACTCCTGCGCTTTGGCCTGTTGGCGGAGCCAGTCCATCGTCTCGGCCGGCAAGCGCATCGGCAAAGTCCTCTCGGCCAGGCGCTGTGGCGCTCGTTTACCGGTCGCCCGCGCCTTGTCCAAGATGGAGCGGATGGCAGTGGAGAGCGCCGAGGCCTGTATGCAGTTACTCAGATATCCCAGGTACACGTTCATTGCAATCGAAATTATACCACAACCTGTACCCGTGTCAAGGATACACCCAGACAAAACAAAAGCGCGCCGGTATCTTCTCAAAAAGTTGGGGCGAGGGTAGGTCGGATTTGCTATCCGACCCTATGGCGGTTAGCAAAACCGCCCTACTGCCCCACGATATTGAGAAGATACGCGCGCCGGTTACCGGCGAGGCCTGGAAGACTCTGCCACCAGCGTTTTGAGCAAGTCCAAAACATCACCTCCGCAAGACCCGGCCTCGCCGCTCGCGGCTCACGACCTGCCCATCCTGGATCACGACCCGCCCAGAGACCAACACTGCCTCGATACCCATCGGCGGCACGTCGGGCCGGTCGAGGGTGGTGTTGTCGGTCACCGTCACCGGGTCGAAGAGCACCAGGTCGGCGTGGGCTCCTTCGGCTATGCGGCCCACGTCCGCCAGGCCGATCCGCTCCGCCGGGAATGAGGTCATCCGGCGCACCGCCTCCTCCAGCGAAAAGAGTCCCAGGTCGTGGCTGTAGTGGCCCAGCACGCGGGGAAAAGCGCCGAAGGAGGCCGGGTTGTGCTGGCCTCGCCGGGTGAGGATAGTGTCGGTCATGAACGCGCACAGAGGATGGGACAGTACGGCCTGCAACGCTTCCTCCCGCTCGCCGTCGCCGGAGTAGGTGCCCAACAAAACACGCGCCTTGCCCTCGCTCATCCGGGCGACGTGGACGTAGGCCACAAATTCCGGCATTTCCAGGCGGCGGGCGATGGCGGCAAAGTCCAACCCCTCCAGTTGTGCCAGTTCCGGCACACAGCCCCACAGCAGCCTGATGTCCCCATAGCCCAGCCCCAGCGTCCAGCGCAGGAGATTGATCTCTCTATTGAGCCGCCGCAGGGCACGAGCGTCGTTTATCTTGGCGGCGAAACCATCGAGGAACCAGTCGGGGAAGACGACTTTGATGGTAGAGTTGCCCACGGTGTAGGGGAAGGCGTCAAAAGCGACGTCCAACCCGCCGCCGGCGGCCCGCTCAATATCGCGCAGGACGGTGCGATGGGTGCGCCAGGTGTGCCGGCCAACAAAAATCAGGTGCGATAGTTGTAGCCGCGCCCCGGCCTGCCGGGCCAGGTGCAGCAATTCCCTGGTGGAGCGGACGTTGTGAGGCGTGCCCACGATCATCGGTTTGTAGAAGGGAGAGACCCAGGTGTAGGCCCGCCCGTGGACGGCAAAGATGCCGCCTTCTTCAGCGACCACCCGCAGCAGTGAGAGCAGCTCCTCGTTGCTGGCAAAGACCCCCGGCGCATAAGCCAACCCCGCCGACAGGCCGAAAGCTCCCTCTCGCAGCGCCTGGCGAGTGAGGCGGCAGAGAGCGTGCACCTCCTCTGCAGTGGGGGGAGTATGACCGTCGGCGCGGTCTCCCATCACCGCGTAGCGCAGTGCGCCGTGGCCCACCAGGAAGGCGGCGTTGAGCATCAGGCCATCCCGTTCCAGCGTGTCGAGCAAGCCGGACGTGGAACGCCAGCGATAGGGAAAGGCCCGCTCCCGCATCATCTCGGAGCAATTGTCCAGCAGGGGGATAGAGTCCTCTGTGACCGGAGCGGGGGAGAAGCCGCAGTTGCCGGTGACGAGAGTGGTTATGCCCTGCAGGAGGAGCGGGGCCAGGATTTGGTCGTGGTCGGGGAGGGGGAGCACCCAGTCGGAGTGGGAGTGCACGTCAATGAAGCCGGGGGCGACGATCAGGCCGGCGGCGTCGAGCGTCTGCCGGCCGGTCAACTGCTCACCCGTGGAGATGGCAACGATCCTGCCGTCGCGGATGCCCAGGTCAGCCCGGAAGCGGGGGCGACCGGCACCGTCAATCACCGTGCCGTTGGTGATGACCAGGTCAAAGCTCATTGTCGCACCTCCTCGTAGAAATTGACCGTCGCCACCTTCAGCCACCCTTGCGAAGGTTGCGAATGGCCTTGTCGCCGGGGCAACTCTCGGTAGGCAAAGACGCTGTTGGCCAGCAAGTTCTCACCAAACCTTCGCAAGGATTCTCCCGTCTGAGTAGAACCATCGCCACCTTGCCCCGTCTCACCGGGTTCGCAGCCAGACTTGCATAGGGCCAGGTTCGCGGTTGGCCCAGGCGTAGTAGGGAATGGCGGTCACCTCCACGGAGCGGCCACGCGGTTTCTGCAAACGGGGAAGTGGCGCGCGGTAAAGACGATTCTCCCAGGCATCGTGCGGTGGAACGACCTCGGCCTGACCACACAGCACGACCACGCCGCCGAGCAGGTCAGGCCGGAACGTCGCCGCAAAGTCCACGCCGGTGGGCAGGAGCACGTCGCGCAGGTCGAGACCGGGATTGTCGGCCTGCTCGACGCAGTAGAGGATTGGACCACGCGCCAGGGCCACCCGGCCCGCGTTTTCGGTGACGTAAGGGTGACATTCGACACGGCGTACCGGCATCGGCAGGTTGAGCCGCACGGTGTCGCCTGGCCGCCAGGTGCGGTGAATCTCGGCGTAGGAACCAGGCGCGAGCGTACCTGTGAAAGGCCGTCCGTTGATCTTGAGCGTGGCCCCTTCCTCGCACCAGGCGGGGATACGCAGCCAAAGGCTCAAGTCCCCCACCCCTCCAACCTCAATGACGACCTCGCCGTCCCACGGATAGCGGGTGTGCTGGGTCAGGCTGAGGGTGCGGCCGTCGTGAAGCGGGATGCGGGCGGCCCCCTGGGCGTACAGATGCACCCACAGCCCTCCAGTGGAGAGACTCTGTAGATCCAATTCTGCTCGGCCTGGATCGCCAGATCCAGGCCAGAAGCGGGGATTTGACAATCCCCTCGGAGCGATTTTGGATCTACTGAGACTGTACAAGTAGCCGGGAAGCGACGCGAGCAGCCGGGCGACGTTGGGTGGGCAGCAGGCACAGCCGAACCACGGTTGACGCCGGTGTCTCCCGTCGCCGGCCAGGGGGTTCTGGTAAAAGTAGGCCCCGCCGTCCAGCGAGAGACCGGGGAGCACGCCATTGTAGAGCGTGTTCTCCAGCACGTCGGCGTAGCAGGCGCTGCCCGAAAGCTGAAGCATACGCCAGTTCCACATCACGCTGCCGATGGCGGCGCAGGTCTCCGCGTAGGCGCGCTCGTTGGGCAGTTCATAGTCCTCCCCAAACGCCTCGCCCTCGTAGCGCGAGCCGATGGACCCGCTGACGTACATCTGTCGCGCCGTCATATTGCGCCAGAGCCGGTCGAGCGCGTGGCGCAGGGCAGGCTCGCCCATCTCGGCGCAAAGGTCCGCTGCCCCCGCGCTCAAGTAGACGGCGCGCACAGCGTGGCCCGCCATGCGCTCCAGCTCGCGAAACGGCTGATGATCCTGGTGATACGCGCTGCCGCCGATCAGCCCTCGCCCGCGCGCATCCAGGAAGAACAATGCCTGTCTCAGATACTTTTGCTCGCCTGTCTCGCGCGCCAATTCAACCAGCGCCATCTCGATCTCCGGGTGGCCGGGGGTTGCGGCCCGCTTGCCCTCCTCCTGCGGCCCAAAGAGACCGCAGATGTGGTCAGCCAGGCAGCGGGCGACGTGAAGGAGGCGGTCCTCCCCAGTAGCGCGATGGTGGGCGACGGCGGCCTGGATCAGGTGACCGGCGCAGTACAGTTCGTGTTTGTCGCGCAGGTTGGTCCAACGCTCGACGGCCCTATCGCGCACAAAGTAGGTATTGAGGTAACCATCGGGCTGCTGCGCGCCGGCAATCTCGGCGATCACGGCGCCGGCCATCTCTGCCAGGGCACGGTCGGCGCCGGTGGCGAGCGTCCAGGAGATCGCTTCGAGCCATTTGTAGACGTCGGAGTCGTTATAGTACCTGCCCTGGAAGGGGACATCCACTTTGCCCGCTGCGCGGCGAAAGTTATCTATCCGGCCGGTCTCCTCGAGAAGGTGGTACTGCGAGGGAAGCGTGACCTCCCGATTGACCCGCCGGCGCTCCGCCCAGAAATCGTCGGCGAGCGTGACGGCGGTCAGCGGCACAGGCCGCAGGCGGGCGTGTGGACTGCGGGACGTGTCTACGATCACAGCGGGCAACCGACCTCCTCCTCACTCAATGTTTGCCCCCACCCCAGCCCTCCCCCATGTGGGGAGAGAGCGCGCTCGCAGCCGGATGGGGCTCGGTCAGAGACCTTCGCCCAAGACGGCAGCCGGCGACTCGACATGGCGCGACTGGGCTTCGTCGCTTATAATGGAGCAAAAAGCACCACGAAAAGAACAAGCTCACAACGCCACCAGGTCCAGTGCCAGCGCCAACTTGACGTTGAGTTCGGCCAACGATCCGGCGCAGCTTTTCAAGTTCGCCTGGCTTGATAGAGTGGACGGCGGCGACCAGGACAAACCGATAGGCAGGGTTGGCATTATCCCGGCGACTCTGCACGATCAGGACAGGTCGTGTTTTGAAGGTGAGGACAGCACGCACCTCACTCCTTCTGGCGGTGCGACGCAGTACGTCGAGCGGACGTTCCGGCAGATAAGGCACCTGGGCCCAGTAAAGATGGCCGCGTTGTGGTGTGGCAGGGTAGGGAGACATGGCAACTCGAGGTCACACGGAACTGACCATACGTTCCATCTCTTCGAACAGAGGGTTGACGATTTCCCAATACGAAGCATCACGGCGATCTTCCAGGGAAAAGTCGAATTGCGCTGCTTGTTCGCGCAGAGTCGCCGACATGGCTTTCCAGCGGATCGTATAGTCGGTGGGCGGCGTGACCGGGATCACGGTGAGGCCATGTTCACCGAGAATGACCTGTACTTTGCCTTCTTCCAGGCCCGCCTGGTGAGCCAGTTCAGCCGGCAGAGTCGCAATAGATTTGTCGGATAATTGTAGGGTGAGAGTAGTCATTGTCGCATCCCTGTAATTCGCCTGGTCAGTTTCTGCAATCGTACTCTTGGCTGGGGAAGGATCGGGTTCCAAACTTATGATACTATCAATTCCCGCATTCGTCAACTCTCGGCCTTCCCCGACGTGCTGTTGCCGTACCTGCAACACCTCCCTGTTAGGATGGAGTCAAATCCATCCACAGGGAGGTGCAACGTGGGACGCAGGCCCGACGCGAGACGCTTGAACCGATATTGGCTGCTCTACTACGGCAGCCGTGTGGAGGTGCTGGAGCCGCCTGAACTGCGGGAGCGGGTAGCGGAGGAGCACGGGAGGGCGGTGCGAATGTACGAATGAGCAAATGGGCGAATGGGCGAATCAGCGGATGCGGACACGGGGCGATGACGGCGACTCGCGCTGGCGCAGGTAGTCTCGAAAGGATTGGCGCTCTTCGCGGGTGGGTCGAACCGCCGCTTGAGCCAGACGCGCCGCCAATTCAGTGTCCTGGCTATCCGCCTCGTCGTCCAGCAAGTCCAGATAGTGGTCGTATTCTCCTAGCGTCAACAAGACAGCGACAGGATGGCCCTCTGTACCAACGACGTACTGCGCGCCACGCTCGCGCAAGGTGTGGACGAGATTGTCGGACGAATTTTCGCTCATAGGCTCACGTCTCCCTTACGGATTGAGGGAAGTGTCAGCAAATCCATTTTACCGTATAATAGGAGAGGCGCAAGTTGGGCGAGTGGGGTTGGGTGCTGCACTACGGCAGCCGGGTGGAGATGTTGGAGCCGCCAGAGTTGCGGGAGCGGGTGGTGGAGGAGCATCGACAGGCAATTCAAATTTACGAATGAAGCAAAGTTAGGAATTTGGAGGTAAGCAAATGAACTATGAGGCGCTACGCAAAAGAATTCTGACATTTATGATTCAGCGAGGTTGGAAAGAGCAAATTGCCAAGCGAGGCGGATTTGAACAATCGTTGTTGGAACACTCGGCCAATTGTTTGGACGTAATGCTTACTTTGTTGCCCACCTTGAGAGAGAGTTTGAATCTATCTGATGAGGAAGAGCAATCGCTGATCTTGGGCATAACGATACACGATGTCGCCAAAGAACGTGATGAGTGGCAGGCTTATGTCCAGGGGAAAGGCGAATATGAGCCACACATCATACCAGAGTATACGGCAGCGGCGGTGGAGGAACTAGCCGAGTGGCTGGGGTTTGAAGGAGAGCAAGACGCACAAGCCGCGGTGAACCTGCATATGCGGAGTGTACAAACGGCAGCGCGTGTTTTCTCCGAGACACAAAACGCGGGGCAACGTGTGATGCTGCTTCAGCGGTTGGTGGATGCTGTAGACAGCATCGCT
>JAUXFI010000151.1 GCA_030620125.1 Anaerolineae bacterium | reverse complement strand
TCAACTGTCGTCGTAGTGGTCTCCAGCGAAGGGTAGTTACACATTCCACATCTCATAATGCATCACCTTTTGCGCACTCGATCATCTTCCCACAAATGCGTATGAGGGAAATACACAGTGTTGATCTGGACGTATCATCTCAATAAACTGGGGAGCGGGGGGTTTGCGGGCGGCTTTCCCCCCCGCAACCCCCCCATCTTCCCCTACTTATTGAGCAGATACATCTGGACCACATCATCAACAATCTTGCAGGCAATGTGGATGATGTCACCGTTGAACCGCTCACCAGCGATCAAGTAGCAAACGAAACCCCAATCGTCAAGGTGTGTCTCAATCACCTGGCCATTTGCGATAGCATCTTCAATATCTACAACACTGATTCGGCGGACTCGACTCGCGTCCCGAGCATGGCGGGTGAGACGATATTGGTCATCCTGAACCAGCCGGCGGACACGTTTCAGACTAAATGTGGCCTCGTTTATGAGTTCCGGCTTCTACGCTGCTCATTATAACCGCGCCCGATGCATTGGTCAAGCCATCGCAAGCGTCAGAAGTATTGGGTTTTGGACCTTATCCCCGCATCCGCTGCCACAGCGTCGTCACGACCAGTGCGACGATGCTCATCACCATCGCGCCTGTGCATGCGCCGCTGCCGGCCGGCGTGGCCGTCGGCTGACCGGGCTGGGCGGGCGTGTATCAGGCGGTGGCGCTGAAGGGCGCTGCCCTGAACTTGCCGAAGGGCCACAGCAGTCCGGGGGGAACATACCCGGATTCGTCGGCTTGACCTCTGTCAGAGTCGGAGGTATACTCGAGTTATCAAGAGCCGGGATAGAAACAAAATGGATGATCCAAAACAAGCGAGGGAAGCCAGGTCGTCGTATTCTGTGTCGGTGACCGACCTCAGTCACCCCATCATCCTGGAGCGCGACGGACAACCCGTGGCGGCGTTGCTTAGCGTCGAAGAGTACGAATGTTACCAGGCCCTGTTGAAGGAACGCCAGAGGATATCGGCGCTTGAAGCACGTCGGGCGGCGGATCGCGCGGTATTCGGCAACCTGGTTGGCTGTGCACTGAGCAGTGGCGATCCCACGTGGGTCCCTGCTCCCAAGCCGCACTGGCGCGTATCCTATCGGAGTTTCGACGGGACGTTGCTGGCTACAGTAGACGTGGACGCACACACGCAGGCCGTGTCGCTGACAGACGAGGAACGCGCGGCGCTCCTGGAACGGATTGAACGCCTGGTGACTGCCGGCGATGTCCCCGCTTGAACCGCCCATTCACGTCCGGCAGATGGCGTTGGGGTACTGCCTGCCTGCTTGTGCGCAGATGGCACTGGCGCAGTTGGGTATCGTGGTCTCTCAGGCACAGTTGGCCCAGACCTTGGGTGTGCGAGTCGGCGTGGGGACGCCTTTTTCGCAAGTGGAGCGTCTGACGCAATGGGATGTCCAGGTGCGGTTGACGGAACAGGTCTCGGTCGAGGAGCTGGTTACATCCCTGGCTGCTGACGTGGCGGTGATCGTTGCTATCACAACGACGCCGGGGTTGCCTGGGTGGGGCAACATTCGCACGCAGCATACGGTATTGGTGGTGGACGTCGGCGCTGAGCAGATCGCGTACCACGATCCGGCGTTGGCCTATGGGCCGGTTTCTGCACTGCGCGCCGAGTTTCTCCTGGCATGGAGCGAAATGGATGAGCGGGTGGCGTTTATGAGCCGGGAATGAGCGGTATACCGGCGATGAAATACTTTGTTTTCTACCCCTGAAACCCACCGGCCCGACCGGGGCACACACCCTGGTCGGGCCGGTTCACATCGGGCTTTCTCACCACGTAGTGGGGGATACGCGCGTGTGCTTTGGCCCTACCCCCGCATCCGCTGCCACAGCGCCGCCACGGCCAGCGCTACGATACCCATCACCATCGCGCCCGTACACAGGCCGCTGCCCGATCCCGTGGTGGTCGCCCCGCCGCTGCCGGCCGGCGTGGCCGTCGGCTGATCGGGCCGGGCGGGATCCACTGTCGGCTGCCCTGGATCGGGCGTGTGGGTCGGTGGCACCTGTACCGGGCCAGTCTCTCCCTCCAATACCTCGTAGGCTGTGCCCTCGGCCACAAAGATGACGCGGCTGCCCAACGCCAGGTAGTCGCCCCACTCCGGCCGGGCCGCCAGCAGGTCAAAGTAACCGTCGGAGCCGAAGCCGACTCGCTCGGTGGTCATCTGTGAGGGGTCGAAGGCTGTGTCGGTCCAGACGTCATTCTGCAGCACAAAGGTCTTGCTGCCGACCAACCGCACGACCTGCGCGGCCTCGTGGGGCATCGCCCAGCCGCCGGCAGATTCGGCCCCGCGCATATTGGACTGCTCGTCGGCCATCTCCACCGCCGGCGCGCCAACGGCAGGCGCTGTCGGCAGTGCCAGGTATTTCTCCGCCGCCGCGTCTTGCCCTTCCGCAGTCAGGATGTTCTCGTCTTCGATGAGAAAAGAGGTGTAGGGGGTGATGATGCCGTACCGGACGCTCAACTCGACGATGGCGTCCACCCATTCCCGCTGCTCGCCGTGAAGCCGTATCTGCGTCAGCAGGTGGCCGATCTTGCGCGTGGCCCACAAGCGGGGGATAAAGTCATCGCCGCCCGTGGCGCCAAAGTTGCCCTCGTAGACGAATTGCTGGCGCTCGCCGTTCACCTCGCCCGTGAGTGTGATGTGGGTCGCGCCGCTATCCCGATAGCGGCCCACCAGGATCAGTTGTGTGCCTGCGAACAGGTCGGGCAGCGGGTAGGGATAGGTGTCCTCGACGAGGATATTGCCAAAATCCAGTTCGATGTTTGCCAGGACGGGAGTACTGATCTTGGCGTAGAAGGCAGAGATCTTTTCGTCAATGCGCTCGTGGGGGCGGACGTAGCCGGTGGCCCCCCGGTGCTGCTCGGCCAGCGTGTCCAGGAGAATGGTGTTGACGTCGTTGCCGACGCCGAAGGGGAAGAGACGCACGTTGCCCGGCGCGGCGGCCTCCACGTTGGACAGTATCTGCTCGATCTCGGTCACTCCCTCGGTGGGCAGGCCGTCGGTGAGGAAAATGAGCATCGTGGGACGCTCATCAACCTGCGCCAGCGCCTCCAGTAGTGCGCGGTTGAGGTCGGTGCCGCCGACCGCCTCCAGTCGCCGCACCCAGTCGGCCGCCTCGCGGGCCTCGGATGCGGGCCGCAGCCCCCGCGCGTACTGTTGGAGTCCTGTGGAAAAGGCGACGATGTTGAAACGATCCTCCTTGTTCAGGTGATCCAGTACGTAGATCAACGCGTCCCTGGCCTGCTCGATCTTTTCCCCCTCCATTGAGCCGGAGGTGTCGAGCACCAGGATGACGTCCCTGGGGATCACCCGTCCCTCTTCCACCTCGACGCTGGGAGCGACGAGCAGCAGGAAGAAGCCATCGTCGAGCGGTTCTCGGTAGGTCAACAGGTTCAGCCCCACGTCCTCTTGGCTCACGGTGTAGACCAACTCAAAGTCGTCTTCGGGCAAGATGTCCGTCTCCTCGTAGCCGACGGTGGCTCGATAGTTGCCATCTCGCTCGATGTAGACCCGGTCCTGATGAGTCGGCGAGTAGACGGCGCGTATTGCGTCGCGGGAGCGGATCTCGACGTGGACACTGACATCCTCCAGCGGGCGGGCGGAGAACTTTTCGGTGTTGAGCGGGTAGACATAGCGCACCAGACCGTTCTCGACAGGCAGCACCTGGCTGTACTCCAGCTCGACCTTGCGAGACCCACCGGGCGGGATGGGGAAGATGCGGGCCTGCACCGCGTCGCGCCCGACGTACTCCAGTAGCGCCGGGTCGCGCCGCTGGCGGACGATGTCCTCATAGATCTGGCGGGCCTCGTCGGCCTCCAGTATCTTGCCCTCGACCGGCACGCCGTCCACCCACATCACGAATTCGGAGACCGCCGCCCCCTCCGGCAGCGGGAAGACGTAGGTGCCCTCGACCTCCCAGTCGTACTCGTTGAGGAACTCTTGCTCGACGCGAGTGACGGCTACCTGGTCTTCAATGGTGACGGTGACGCGGTGGTAGCGGATGGTGAGCCAGGATTCCTTCAGCGGGATGGGATCGGGGAGCGGAGGCGGGTCTGGGATGATGATGCCGTCGGCCAGGGCGGGGCGGGCGGCGGTCAACAGCGTGATGGCGAGTGTGAAGGTGATTATTAGTAGGCGGTAGATTGGTGGTTTGGTTTTGGTCATTGTTCTCCTCCTGATATAGTGGCATGTACTCTGTTCTTTAGACGCCCAGCGATAGGAACAAGTTCCAATAGCCAAACAGTTGACCAAAAGCGGAATTGATGATATGGTACGGGGTGTTCGAGCGATGCTCATGGTGCATCCGTTGCTGTCCTGCAATCTGTGTTCTAGGAGACTGACGATGGCCAAAACACGCACACGCTGGGTCTGCCAAAACTGCGGGCGAACCTCACCCCGCGAGATGGGCCGCTGCCCCGGCTGCGGCGAGTGGAACACGATGGTCGAGATGGTCGAGCAGCCATCTGCTTTGGCGTCCGGGTTCTCGACCTTTCCTGGCAGCGAACCCCGTCGCCTGACCGAGATTGAAACGGAGGGGCTGGAACGGCTGCCGCTGCCGCTGGGGGAGTTCGCTCGCGTGCTGGGGGGCGGCGTCGTGCCCGGCTCCGTCATCCTCGTCAGTGGGGATCCGGGGATCGGGAAGAGTACATTGCTTCTGCAGACCGCCGGGCTGATGGCAGAAGCGACGGCCCGCCCCGTGCTGTACGTCTCTGGAGAGGAGTCGGCGCGGCAGATCAAGATGCGAGCCGACCGGCTTTCCATCCGCAACGATAATCTGTTCGTCGTCACCGAGACCAATTTGGAAACGATCCTGCGCCACGCGGAGCAGGTGCAGCCGGTGGCAACGGTCGTGGACTCGATCCAGACCGTCACCTCGGAGGAACTGACGTCGGCGGCGGGCTCGATCAGCCAGGTGCGCCAGGCGGCCTCCCGCTTCCAGTGGTGGGCCAAGGCCGAAGGCGTGGCCGTCTTCCTCGTGGGCCACGTGACCAAGGGGGGCGCTATCGCCGGGCCAAAAGTGCTGGAGCACATTGTGGACACGGTGCTCTACCTGGAGGGCGACCGCTTCCACACCTACCGGCTGCTCCGCTCGGTCAAGAACCGCTTTGGGGCCACCTCGGAGGTGGGCGTGTTCGAGATGCGGGAAAGTGGGCTGGTCGAGGTGACGAACCCATCGGAGGCGTTCCTGGCGGAGCGGATGGTCAACGCCCCCGGATCG
>JAUXFI010000205.1 GCA_030620125.1 Anaerolineae bacterium | reverse complement strand
TCCTGCTCCTGCTGCCCCTCATCGAAGGGGCCGAGGTCGAAGCCAGTGAGGATTGAGTCTGGTGAGCAGGGCTGATGCCTACCATCACTGATTTTCAACCCTCACTTGATGTGACACACGTCCTGCAAGGGCAGGGCGTTGACCCTGCCCGCGCTCGCCCAAGAGTGGTTGCGGTAGCGCGGGATGTGCTTGATGAGGCCCAGGCGCTTCTTGTCCCTGCCGCGCTGTACACCATTCTGCCGGTGCGCGACTTCCAGCACCAGCGGGTGGCTCTGGAGGGTGGGGCGGTCTTCTCGGGGCCCTTAGTGGCACGGGCGCTGGCTGGGGCGACGGAAATTGACCTCGCTGTGTGCACTATTGGACCGGCGCTGGAGGAACACGTGGATGCTCTCTCTGCCGCTGGTGATCTTGTGCGGGCAATGGCGTTCGATGGGGCTGGCGTCGCCGCTCTCGGGGAGGTCTCCAGGATGGTCGTCGCCCGGATACGTGATGAGGCCTCAGCGCGCGGATTGGGCACGGGCATGCGTGCCAGCCCGGGCCAGGAGGGCTGGTCGCTTGAGCAGCAGCGGGTGCTTTTTGACCTGGTCCCGGCTGAGGAGATCGGCATCCGGCTGACCGAGAGTTGCCTCATGCTGCCGCGCAAGTCAGTCTCCTTCGTGGTTGGCTTGGGGTCGGAGATGCGGCCCGATGCGGTTACCTGCGACTTCTGCTCGAAGCGCGAGCGTTGCTCCTGGCGTGTGCGATAGCGAATGGCGAATGGTGAATAGCGAGATGCTCTATGACCGAAGAAGTCACCGTAGATTTTGAGCCTCTTGGTCGCCGGGCGCGTGTTGTGCTCGGCACGACACTGCTGGAGGCTGCCCGCCAGGCTGGCGTGGGGCTGAATGGGGTCTGTGGCGGCGCGGGCACCTGTGGGACTTGTCGTGTGCGCGTCGTCGCCGGCCAGGTAACCCCCCCCCAGCCCCCCCCTCCAGGGGGAGGAGGGGGAGGGGAGGCCGAACGTATTGTGGCCGAGGGTTTCCGGCTGGCCTGCCAGACCCGCGTGCTGAGCGACGTGCGGGTGGATGTCCCGCCGGCCTCCATCACTGCCCCCCAGCGGGCGCAGATTGAGGGCCGCGAGCGACCGGTTGAACTCGACCCTGCCGTTCGCGCTTTCGACGTGGCGCTGGCTCCGCCCAGCCTGGTCGACCTGCGGGCCGACGCAACGCGGTTGCGCGATGCCCTCTACCAACAGTCTCCCTCCCTGGAGGGGAGGCAGGGGGGGGCAGCCCTTCGAGGTGAGCCAGAAGCGGCGCCCCCCCCCTGGAGAGGGGGGCAGGGGGAGGCATCCCTTCGAGGTGAGCCAGAAGCGGCGTCCCCCCCCTGGAGGGGGGGGCAGGGGGAGGCATCCCTTCGAGGTGAGCCAGAAGCGGCGTCCCCCCCCCGGGGGGGGGGGCAGGGGGGGGGACGATTCGACCACGCGGCGCTATGCCAACTTCCTGCCTTGCTGCGGGAGAACGGCTGGCGTGTCCGCGTCGTCGTTCGAGACGGTGAGGTCATCGCCGTCTCACCGTCTGATACCTCGCCGCTGGGGCTGGCGGTGGACATCGGCACGACCAAACTGGCCGCTTACCTGGTGGACCTGGAGAGCGGCGAGACGCTAGAGGCCGCTGGCGCGATGAACCCTCAGATCGCCTACGGGGAAGACGTGATGACCCGCATTGCCTATGCGATGGAGGGAGAGACTCAGGCGCAGGAACTCCAGCGAGTTCTCGCCGGCGGGCTGGACGACCTGGCCCGCAAGTTGTGTGCGCGGGTCGGGCGCGAAAGCGCCGAGATCGTCGAGGCGGTGCTGGTGGGCAATACCTGTATGCACCACCTGGTGCTGGGGTTGCCAGTGACCCAACTGGGCCTGGCTCCCTATGTTCCTGCCCTGGCTGACTCCTATGATTTGAAAGCGTGGGAACTAGGACTGTGTTTTGTCCCTGGCGCGAACGTCCACCTCCTGCCCAACATCGCCGGCTTCGTAGGCGCGGATCACGTGGCTATGCTCCTGGCGACTCGTATGCACGAGACTCGCGAGATCACCGTCGGCCTGGATATCGGCACCAACACTGAGATCAGTCTGGTGGTGGAAGGACGGCTGCTAAGTTGCTCCTGCGCCTCCGGCCCAGCCTTCGAGGGGGCCCACATTCATGATGGGATGCGGGCCGCGCCAGGTGCGGTTGAGTGGGTGCGGCTGGCTGGCGAGCAGGTCGAGTACCAGACGATTGACAGCGCGCCGCCGGTGGGCATCTGTGGCTCCGGCGTGCTGGACAGCGTGGCCGAACTGCGGCGGGTCGGTGTGCTGGAGGCCAATGGTGCGATGAAGCCGGGTAGCCATCCCCGTGTCCGTGGGGAGGGTGCTAGATCTGAGTTCTTGCTCGTCCCGGCTGGCGAGCGAGGCGCACCCCGCGACCTGGTTATCACTCGCAAGGATGTGAACGAGATCCAACTGGCCAAGGGGGCCATCCGCGCCGGGATCGAGGTGTTGTTAAGCGAAGCCGGGCTGGAAGCGGAACAGATTGAGCGTGTGGTGGTGGCGGGGGCCTTCGGCACCTACCTGGACATAGGCAGTGCGTTGGCGATGGGGATGTTCCCGCCGCTGGCGCGGGAACGGTTCGTACAGGTGGGGAACGGTGCTGGCATGGGCGCCAAATTGGCGCTGGTGTCCCGTCGCTGCCGCGCGGCCACCGAGGAAATCGCCCGTCGCGTGGAGTACATCGAACTGACCACCCATCCGCGCTTCGTCGAAGCCTATATGAACGCGCTGATGCTGCCCTAGCCAGCAGGTAGCGGTTGTCTTTCCGTCGTCGGCGTGACGCTGCGGGCCGCCTGGGAGGATGCGGAGAAATCGGCGCAGCCACCGCTAACCATGCCCGCCAGCAGCGGGAGAAGAGCCACATCCCCAAACGCGCACTGGTGTAGAGCCGGCGTAGAGTTGCCTCCCTGTCCCCTGCCCCTCGTCTCCTTATTCCTGGCCTCTTATCCCTCGCCCCTTGTCTCCTTGTCTCCCCCTCTCCCTACCCGTACTTTCTGTTCCAGTCGGGTAGCGTCTTGATGATGACCACCGCTCCGTCCAGTACCCCGAGCAGAATACCGGGCAGCGGCAACCCCAGCGCCCATAGCAGCGGCCCGACTACTATCATCGTCAGTATCGTGGCCCGGGCTCGGTGAACGCGCAATAGCCTTACCAGTGTCACCCAGACAAGCGCCAGGGCGACCAGCGCCGTCAGCGTGAGCACGGGCGACAACCACAGCAGCGTACCCGCAAGTGTGGAGAGGCCGATGCCACCGCCGAAGCGGATGAAGACGGACCAATTATGGCCCACCACCGCCATCACGCCGGCCACCGTGGCCGCCCAGGGGTTGTCCGTCATCAGTGTGGCCCCGGCGACGGCCGCCATTCCCAGGAGAACATCCACCACGGCGGTCAGTACACCGGCCCAGATGCCGGCTGAGCGGGAGACGTTCAGCCCGCCGGTGTGCCCGCTGCCCTGTTGCCGTACGTCCGCGCCCCGCAGCGCCCGGCACACCAATACGCCCGTGGGTACTGCTCCCAGCAAGTACCCCAATACCCCGGCCGAGAAAAACTCAATCATCGCTGTTGCTTCCTTCCAATCTC
>JAUXFI010000043.1 GCA_030620125.1 Anaerolineae bacterium | reverse complement strand
GCTGATGATGGCGACGTCAGCGTCGCTGCGCGAGGGGCCGTAGATGGTGTCGTACTCAGTGGGCGGCACGGGCGGACGCCGATCCTCCTCCAGGCTGGCGATCCAATCGGCCGCCTCGGGCGGGTAGACCTCGTAGACGCGCTCCTCGCACAGTTCCGGCGGCGTGTGGACGGTGCACAGCCGGCCGGTCTCGCGGTTGACGAGGAAGGCCTGGTGGATGTTGCAGCGTTCGGTCGGCTCGGTGCCGGGGATGAACAGCTCGTTGACGGTGGGGCAATGTTCTGTGGGCAGCTTGCCGGAGACGGCACAGACCGCCCGTTCGACCAACCCCTCCGGCCGCGCGAAGTGGACAATTTCCTCGCCTTGCAGCGCGTACTCCATCACCGCGTTCCATACGGGCGCTGCTCCCGTTACTCCGGCGACGTATTTCATATCACTGTTATCAGAGTTGCCTATCCATACGCCGGTGACCAGTTGGGGCGTATAGCCGATGGTCCAAGCGTCTTTGTAGTTGTTGGTCGTGCCAGTCTTGGCGGCAGCCGGTCGCTCGTCAGCAAGTTCCAGCGGGTTGGGACGGCTGAAAGCGCCCCAGCGCGACCGCCGGTCGGAGACGATGCTGTTCATCAGGTAGGCCAGTTGTGGAGAGAGGATGTCGCGACTTTTCGGCTGCTTGTACTCGTAAAGCACGTTGCCGTCACGATCCTCGACTCGCAGGATGGCGACAGGGTTCAGTTCCCGATAACCAGCACGCAGTTGGTCTTGGGGCACATCTTCGCCGTACATCCGGCCGCCGTTGGCAAAGACGCTGAAGGCGTAGGCCATGTCGAGCAGATGCACCTCGCCGCCGCCCAGCGTCAGGCTGAGGCCGTAGTAATCCAGCCCGCGGTTGAGAGTGTTGATGCCCATGCGGTGGGTGGTGCGAATGACGTTGTCCACGCCGGCCAGTTGCAGGGCCTCGACAGCGGGGATGTTGTAGGAGCGGGCCAGCGCCAGCCTCATTCGTTGCGGGCCGTGATATTTCCGGTCATAGTTCTCCGGCACATAAGGATAGCCCGTCGTCTGCTGGAAGGCGCGGCGCACATCGAGGAACATGTGGGCAGCATTGTAGCCCTGCGAGAGCAGCGTGACGTAGGTGAAGGGCTTGAACGAGGAGCCGGGCTGACGCCCTGGCCCGTCCACCGCGACGTTGAACTGACCATCAATGGACTCGTCCTCGTAATCCAGGCTGCCGACCATGGTCAGGATTTCGCCGGTGCCGGCACGGAGGACGACGACAGACGCATTGCTGACATCGTGATCGCGCCCGACGTGGGATGCGCGGAGTGGTGGCAGGAACTGCGCTGCCGTGCAGCCGTCATCAATGGCCTCCTGGATGACGGTAGCCTCGTCCTCGCCGGAGAGACGGCGAATCTGAGCCCGGGCCACGCACAGGGCCTGTTCCTGGAGATCCAGGTCGAGGGTGGTGTAGACCCGCAGCCCCCCCCGGTACACGACCTCGGGGCCGAACATGTCCTCCAGTTGCTTGCGCACGTACACGGAAAAGTGGGGGGACTGGCTGATGTCGAAGCGTTCGGTGAGTTTGGCCAGATCCCAGTCTTCGTACTTGGCGACGACCGCCTCTTCGGAGGTGATGCAATCCTGGTGCACCATCCCATCGAGCACGATGTGCTGGCGCTCGCGGGCTTTTTCTTCATTGTCGAAGGGGTTCATAGCCGGGAACTGGGGGATGGCGGCCAACGTGGCCGCCTCGGACAGCGTCAGGTCGCCGACGCTCTTGCCAAAGTATACCTGGGCCGCTGCCTCGATGCCGTAGGCCAGGTTGCCGTAAAAGTTCTCGTTCAGGTACCACTCCAAAATCTGTTCTTTGCTGTACTTTTGCGAGATGCGATAAGCCAGCAGAACCTCGGTGATTTTGCGCTCATAGTCCTTCCACTCGGGCCCCTCCGCGCTGACGTAACGCAATTCCTCCTCAATGACAATACGCTTGATCAATTGCTGGGTGATTGAGGAGCCGCCCTGGATTTGCTGGCCCCGGACGTCGGCCCAGAAGGCACGGGCGATACCGCGCAGGTTGATGCCGGGGTTCTCCCAGTAGTTGCGGTCCTCGATGGCCACGGTCGCGCAGACGAGGTGTTCTGGAATCTGATCCAGCGTGACCCAGGTACGGTCGCCGCCGAAGGGATCAATTATCTCGTGGAGCAGGGTCTGGCCGCTGCGATCATAGATCTTGGTAGTCTCAAAGTTCTCCTCGGCGGCCTCGATTTGCTCCGGCTCGGGCAGGTCGCGGGTGAAATAGGTGTAAGCGCCAACGGCAGCGCCTACGCCACTGGCGACGGTCGCCATAATCACGAGTAACACTGCAAGCAGCAGTACCCCGGCGATGCGCAGTACCTGGCGTGCCCCACTGCGTTCACTGGTGCGGCGGCGCTGGCGGCGCTTTAGGGCAATGTAGCGGACAATCTGGACTGGTGTCACAACCCACGCTCCCTGTTCAAAAGATGTGTGCAAATCGTACCAGAAAGCGGGTAGATTGCAAGTTGGGAAATTGGTAGATTGGGAAATTGGGAAATTGGGGAATTGGGCCGCACCGTCGTGGCGGTGATGGGTCAGGGAGCGCACCGGTACTGGCGATTCCAGGCCGGTGCGCTTTTGCGCGGTGAGAGCCAGGTTGACACCGGCCCCAAACCGTGTTACACTTTCCAAACCAATGGTATTGAGGAACTGATTTCCGTTGTCTGGCTGCCAACGAAAGGCCAAAGTCCTGCCCGCCGGCGAAGCGAGCGTTGCCCGTGCCGTCGAGGTGTTGAAAGCTGGGGGGCTGGTTGCCTTCCCTACCGACACCGTCTACGGCGTGGCGGCGCTTCCGTGGGACGTGGCTGCCGTGGCCTGTTTGTACGAAGCCAAGCAACGCCCGCCCGACAGACCTATTCCTCTCTTGCTGTCCGATGGTGACCAGGTGAGCCGTGTTGCCACACTGCCGCCCCAGTTCAGGCAGTTGAGCGCGCGCTTCTGGCCTGGCGAGCTGACGCTGGTGTTGTTCAAGACCGAGGCGGTGTCTGACGCGATCAGCGCTGGCCCTACCGTGGGGGTGCGTGTGCCTGACTTGCCATTGGCCCGTGATCTCATTCGGAGGGCAGGTGGTGTACTGGCGGTTAGCAGTGCCAATCTTTCAGGCCGGCTCAGTCCTTTGACTGCCCAAGAGGTCGAGGAGCAGTTGGGGGACCGGATAGACCTGATCCTCGACGGCGGCCCCTGTCGGGGGGGTATCCCATCCAGCATCCTTGACTGTACTATTTCTCCCCCGCTGCTGCTGCGGCGCGGGGCCGTTCCCGAAGCAGCGTTGCGCGCTGTCATCGGCCCAATCAAAATTCTAAATAAGGAGTGACAGAACATTGTACAATCAGAAAGGTTTCACTCTATGGTTCACCGGTCTCTCAGGTTCGGGTAAGACTGCCATTGCGAAACTGGTCGAGCAGGAACTGTGTGATCGTGGCCTCAAGGTCGAGCGGCTGGACGGCGACATCGTGCGCCAGAGCCTGACCCGCGACCTGGGGTTCAGCAAGGAGGACCGGGACAAGAACATTGAGCGAGTGACGTTCGTGGCAAAGTTGCTCACCCGCAACGGCGTGGCGGCACTGTGCTCGTTCATCTCTCCCTACCGGGCGCGGCGGGCCAAGTCGCGCCAGGAGATTGGCGAGTTCATCGAAGTCTACGTCGAGTGCCCGGTGGAGGTGTGTGCCCAGCGGGACGTGAAGGGGTTGTACGAGAAGGCATTCGCCGGGGAGATTGAGAATTTCACCGGCGTCTCAGCCCCCTACGAAGAGCCGGAGAATCCAGAGATCGTCTGCCACACGGCGAAGGAGTCGCCTGGGGGGAGTGTGGCGAAGATTATCGCTTATCTGGAGGAGCAGGGGTACGTGCCAGTGGTCGTATAAGAGCCGGCGTGAGTAGAGACCTCCCAATGAGGATCAGCGACCAGCAATCAGTATCCAATATCCAATATCGAGCACCCCGCCTCCTCGTCCCGGCCCTCCTCTTTGTGGCCGTCTTTGCTCTCTACGCCGCTACCGCCGCCCCGGCCACCCTCTTTGGCGATCCCTCCGAGTACCAGTTCATCCCCGCCATTCTGGGCATCGCGCACCCGCCGGGTTATGCTTTCTACACCCTGCTGGCAAAGCTCTGGCAAACCCTCGTCCCGGTGGGCGACATCGCCTTCCGCACCAACCTGCTGGCGGCGGCAATGGGCGCTTGGACTGTCACCGCCGTCTATTTGATCGTACACGACCTGCAATCCGCCATCCCTCGCCCCTCGTCCCTCGCCCCTTTCTTCGTCCCTCTCTTCGCCGCGCTGTGTCTCGCCGCTTCCGCCGATCTGTGGCAGCACTCTATCCACGCCAACGCCCACATCGTCAGTGCAGCGCTGGCCGCCACCCACCTGTGGCTGCTGATCCGCTGGTGGCGCACCGGCGTCGCCCTGAGCGAGTCGAAGGGTCACGACTGCTACCTGGTTGCCTTTGCTATCACCCTGGGCCTGGCTGCCGCTCATCACCCCGTCACCCTGATCGGCCTTCCTGCCTACGGTCTCTTCATCCTGGCCGTGCGGCCCTCCATTCTGCGCCAGTGGCGGACCTTGCTGCTGCTGGTCGGCTGCCTGTTGTTGGGACTGACGCCGCTGCTGTACTATCCTCTGCGCAGCCCCAGCGCCCCCTTCGGCCCCACCGACATGCGCACCTGGGAGGGGTTCCTGGGGCACATCACTGCTCAGGGATTGCGGGGCAACCTCTTCCACTTTGGCTTGCCCGACCAGCCCGACCGCGCACTGGTTTTCTGGTCCCTCCTGCGGCTTCAGTTTTCTCTCCCTGTCATTGCCATCATCGTCGTGGGCCTCGTCTGGCTGCCTCGCCGCGCTGCCAAACCCGCCCTCCTCATTTACGTTTTTCTCATCACTCATCTACTCTTCACCCTCAATACCGTCCAGGATGTGATGGCTTATCTACTACTCCCCTTCACTGCCCTGTCCATCACCGCCGCCGGCGGCGCCCTGGCCTTCACCGATCTCTTGGCCCGACCAATTCGCAATTCAAAATTCGCCATTCGCCATTGTTCATTGTTCATTGTTCATTGTTCATTGTTCATTCTGATTTTCCTCCAGGCCACGCTCAACCTCCAACGAGGCATCTCCCTGCGCGACTTTGCCGCCGCCGAGGAATACGTCGCCGCCGTCCACGAACGTTTCGCCGGGCGCGGCGAGGGCGCGGTACTCCTCTCCGACTGGGAGCACCTGACTCCTCTCTGGGTTCATGCCTACACTCAGGGGGAGGAACTGGACGAGGGGGATGTGGAATTGGTCTACGTCTCCACCGCCAACCCGTGGGCCGAGTCGGTCTGGGAGCACATTGAGCAGGGTCCCATTTATCTGCCCGACTACCGGCCTGCTGTGCGCGACGCGGGTTTCCGTCTGGTGCCGGAGGGGCCATTCTACCGCGTGGTCGCCCCGCCGGTGATGGACGCGACTCCCGCATATCCACTCGATGTCTGGGCCGACGACCGCGTTCGCATCCTGGGTTACGATCTGCCCGCGACGACCGTCCGCGCTGGAGAGCCGCTGGTTCTGGTTCTGTACCAGAGTGTGCCGGAGCCGCTGGAGGGTATCTGGATGCCGTATGCCCAACTGGGGCCGGTCGAATCCCGCTGGACCACCGACAGCCGCTTTCTCACAACCCAGTGGCTGCCCGGAGAGGTGGTGGTGGAACGATACGAGCTGCCGGTGCCCTTTGACCTGCCGCCGGGGGAATACCCGCTCCGCCTGGGATACGCCGACCTGACCGGCGGGCGAGCGGAGCTGGGACTCTCCACCGGTGGGGCCACGCTGGAATTGGCGACGATCACTGTCCTGTCTTCCCCCCCATGGGGGGGAAGGGAAGGTGGGGCGCCCTCGGCAGCGGTGTTGGAGCGGGCGCTGGCGAATCTGGATAACCAGGTAGCGCTGATGGGGGCGCGGGCGCGGGTGGGCTGGCGGGTGCGGGAGGCTCTGTGGGAAGAGCCTCTGGCTGTACAATCAGGGCGGGCTCTTCACCTGACCCTGACCTGGCGCGCGCTGGCCTCCCCCCGCGATAGCTTTACAGTTTTCATCCATCTGATAGACGGAGAGGGGCGGAACGTCGCCGGTCACGACTACACTCCCCTGGGCGGGTCCTGTCCCACCTATCTGTGGTTTCCCAAGTGGCTGCCAGGACAGACCTTCACCGACCCCTACCGGCTGGTCATCCCGGCAGACCTGTCACCGGGTGACTACCGGCTGGAGGTGGGGATGTACGGGATGACTTCCCTTCATCGCCTTCCTGTGGTAGACTTGGCAGGTAATCTGGCTGGCGACCGGGTCATCCTGGGACCGGTGCGGGTGGAGTAAGAGGGAAAGGAGGGACGATGGAGATTACAGTGTTGCTTTGGGCAGTTGCTCTGACGATCCTGGTGATCGTTGGCATTGTGTGGGTACTCGACCTGCAAGCCCGGCTGCGCCGGCTGCAGCATCGCTATGAGAACGTGTTTACCGGAGCAGGAGAAGCTGACGCCAGCCTGGCTATGACGGTGGGGAATCTGGCTTCCCGCCTCTCGGAGACGAATGAGCGCACCGAGCGGCTGGTGGCGCGCACCGAAGAAATTGACGCGACTCTGGCCCACTCCGTGCAGGGCGTGGGCATGGTGCGCTTCCGTGCCTTTCAGGACACTGGCGGTGATCAAAGTTTTGCGCTGGCGTTGGCGGATGGAGAGGGAAACGGCGTCGTCATCTCGGCGCTTTACGGACGTGGCAAGACGCGCATCTACGCGAAGCCAGTCCAGGGCTGGCTCTCACCCAAAGCGTTGGGCGAGGAAGAGGAACAGGCTCTGGCACAGGCACGACAGGTCGTTGTCGGCCATGATTGACAAAAGCCCAACGCTGATGTATCATCTGGACAATGCTTCGCCTTGCGCGATGGCAAATCGTCACGAATAGAAATAAGGAGGCTACCCGTGTTTGGAAAAGAAAAACCTAAAGTATCCCCTGGCGCTCCCGTCTCCAAGATTGAGACCATCATTGGTCCCAACGCCTACTTCCGAGGCGACATTCAGTCCGATGGGGGTATCCGCGTTGATGGTGTCTTTGAGGGAACCATTGACATCACCGGCAACCTGGTCGTCGGCGAGGGGGCAAAGATCGTCGCCGATATCCAGGCCAATAACATCTCCATCTCCGGCGCAGTCAAGGGCAATATCAAGAGCAACCGGGTGGAGATACTGGAGACCGGTCGGGTGTGGGGTGACCTGAATATCGGTGCGCTGCTGCTCAACGAGGGGGCTTACCTGCGTGGGCAGACCACGATGCACGGTGACATTGAGCCTCCGCTGATTGAGCCTCCCAAGTCTCGATCTGCTGCTGGGTTGCCCAAGCCCCGACCTGCTGCTGAACCCGCCAGCGCCACGATCGTGGACGTAGAACCGAAGCCTCAGATAGACAGATAACACTGGCATCGCAAAGAGCAGCCCCACCACGCCTCAAGCGCGGTGGGGTTTTGCCTTGTACTGAGGTTGTGGTTGTGGTACTATCGCACCAGCAGCACCGGGCAGTCCACCTCGTCCAGCAGCGTCTGGAGCGGTTCCGGGGGCAGGGTGGTGCTGCTCAACACCAACACGCCACTTCCCTCGGCCCGTACTTCTTGAATCAGCGTCGCTGCGCCCGCACCCGCCAACTGCCGGTAGCGCATCACGAGTTCCCGTCCGCGTAGCCAGTTGGCGGCCTGGGCTCGCAATCGCTGCGCCTCATCCGGCGCATCGGCCAGAATCAGTACGACCAGATAGCCTCCCTTTCTCTGGGCCAGGCGGGTCGCCATAATCAGAGCCTGCCGGGCAGTGGGCGAACCATCATAAGTCACCACCACCGGCGGCCTGATGCCTACGTCGCGCCGAAGCAGGAGGACAGAGTGCGGGGCCCGTGCTGCTGCTGCTCGGGCCGTGGAGCCCAGTCGCATACGCCGGGTGAGTGGCCGGCTTGCTTTCCCCAGGATGAGCAGGTCCGCGTCCAGCGCCGCAGCCAGCACCTCCGGTGTGACCTCTCCACGCACCACGCGAAAAGACCACTTGATCTGCCGTGGCCCGCAGGCTGCTGCAAGTGCCTGGCGTGCCTGCGTCGCCTGCGCCCGTAGTTGTCGCTCCATCCGCGCCCGGTCCAGCCGTGCAGTGGCGACGAATGGGTACTGCACCTCCCGCGCTGCAGGTGACCTTGCCACTCGCAGCAGGTTGGCATCCTCGACGAAGAGCCCTTGTAGCTCCGCCTCCAGGCTGGCGGCCAACTCGGCCGCGGCTTCCAGCGCCGCCAGGCTGTGATGTGAGGCGTCCAGCGCCACCAGGATGCGTCGAATCGTCAGTTCGTCATTCTGCTCGCCCACTGCTCGCTCGTGCCTCTCTTTCCTCTTCTTCTTCCGCTTCTTCTGTCATTTCCTCGGGATGCGCGGTGAAGGCTCGTTGCTTTTCGGCCAGTTCAATCAGCCGGGCTTCGACGAGTTGGTTGATGCTCCCCTCGGGCAAGTTCCCCTCCCCGTCCCGCTCCCCGGCCGGGATGCCGGTCAAGAGTTCCATAGCCTGATCCACCGTCTGCACAGGGTAGACGTGGAATTGGCCCGCTTCCACTGCCTCGACGACGTCGTGCCGCAGCATGAGGTGCTGCACGTTGGAGGTTGGGATGATCACTCCCTGCTCGCCCGTCAGTCCACGGGTACTGCAAACGTCGAAGAAGCCCTCGATTTTCTCGTTGACGCCGCCAATCGGCTGAACCTCGCCGTGCTGGTTGACGGAACCGGTCAAGGCCCGCGACTGTTTGATGGGTCTCTCCGCCAGCGCTGAGAGCAGCGCGCACAGTTCCGCCAGCGAGGCGCTGTCTCCCTCCACGCCGCCGTAGGATTGCTCGAACACCAGGCTCGCCGAGAGTGAGAGGGGCCGTTCGGCGGAGTAGCGAGCGCCGAGAAAGCTCGAAAGGATGAGCACTCCTTTGGAGTGGATGGGGCCGCCCAGTTCGACCTCACGCTCAATGTCCACGACCTCACCCTTGCCCAGGCGGACACGGGCGGTGATGCGACTAGGTTGCCCGAAGGCAAAGTTACCGAGCACGATCACCGAGAGGCCGTTGACTTGCCCCACGCGTTCTCCGTCCGTGTCGATCAGGATCGTTCCACGCTCGATTTGCTCCTGCACCCGTTCCCGCAGCCGGTCGGCGCGGCGGGTCTGCGCGTCAACCGCGTGTTGGACGTCGTCTGCGGTCACGACACCGTTGCCGGCTTCGCCCGCCCAGTAATCCGCCTCGCGCAGCAGGTCACGGGTGCTCAACAGGTGGACGGAGAGTCTTTCGGCGTCGCCTGCCATACGGGAACTGCGCTCAATGATCCGCGCGATGGCCCCCCGGTCGAATGGACGCAAGCCGTCCTTGTGGGCCAGCGTACCGATCAGACGAGCGTATAGCAGGCTGTTTTCTGCATTGCGTGTCATCCTTTCGTTGAAATCGGCCTCGACTTTGAACAGCTCGCCAAAGTCAGGATCGAATTGGTGGAGCAAGTAGTACAGCAACCGCTCGCCGATCAGGACGACCTTCACGTCCAGCGGGATAGGCTCTGGCTCCAGTGAGACGGTGCTGACCAGGCTCAGTACCTGCCCCAGTGGCTCAATGCGTACCTCGCGCGAGCGGATGGCGCGCTTGAGCCCGTCCCAGGCATAAGGTTGCAGCAACAACTGGCGAGCATCCAGGATGAGGTAGCCGCCGTTGGCGCGGTGCAACGCGCCGGGCTTGATCATGTTAAAGTCGGTGACCAGTGCCCCCATCTGAGCGAGGTGCTCGATGCGCCCGATGAGGTTGTTGTAGGTCGGGTGATCCTCGTAGACCACCGGCGCACCCTCGGACTGGCTGTGGTCCACGAGCACGTTGACCTGGTAGCGACGGAACAGGGGCGGGCCCATCAGCGAGCGCGGCAGCGGGATGCCCATGATCTGTGGGGTTTCCTCGCTTTTGCGGAACTCGTCCACGTTCTCGATCACGTCCTGTTGCACAGCGTCCAGGTAATCCACCACGTGTGGCTGTTCGACGTACTTTTCCTGCAGTTCATCAATCGGATGGGCAACGATTGACATCGTCACCTGGCGATCCAATTCTTTCACTTTTCCCCGCGCTTCACGCGCCCACTGTCGCACCTGGTACAAGGTCTCCTGGAGTTCCTCCTGGAGTCTGGATATGTTCTCCTCGAACTGCTTGCGCTTATCTTCTGGCAGTTTCTGGAACTCGTCTGGGCTGATGACCTCGCCCTCTTGCATAGGTGCAAAGGCCAGCCCGACCGGTGTGCGGATCAAGGCGATGCTGTGCTCCTGGGCCTGTTGTTGAATCTCGCCGAAGGACTTTTCTTGCTGATCCTTGAACTCTTCCTCAGTCTCCTGCTTGCGCGTGCGGTAGTCCTCGCTCTCGAAGGCGGCCGGGATTGCCGTGCGCAGCTCCTCAATCAACAGATCCATGTCCTTGCGCAAGACGATTCCCTGTCCGGGCAGGAGCCGCAAGGCACGCGATCTGTGGGGCTGCTCAAAGTTGTTGACGTAGCACCAGTCGGAGGGGATCGGGTCAGTGGCGGCCCTCTGGTCGAGGAACTGGCCGATGGTCGTGCGCTTTCCCGTGCCGCTGGGCCCCAGGGCGAACAGGTTGTAGCCCTCGTGTTGGATGCCGATGCCGAATTGGATCGCGTCCACCGCCCGCTCCTGGCCGATGATCTCGTCCAGGTCTTTCAGTTCGGCCGTCGTCTCAAAGCTGAACTGTGACGGATCGCACGTCTGGCAAAGTTGTTGCGCTGGTAGCGGTTCTACGGGTGTCATTATGTGAGTCTCCCTTACCAATACTCGGTACTGTGTCAAGTATCCGGTATCTAGCTACAGTCCTGGCTCGTAGGCAATGATGGCTTTGCGCCACGTGTCGGGCATGGGGATAGGACGCTGCGCCTGGTAGTCGTAGCATACCTGCGCTGAGTGAGCAGTTGCGGCCAAGCGCCCATTCTCTCCTTCCATCCGGTACTGGAAGATGAAACTAGAGTTGCGCAGTTCGCTCACCCGTGCGTAGATGGTCACACGCTCGCCCAACTCCAATGGCGACTTGAACTGGCAACTGGCCTCGGCCAGGATGAAGCCTATGCCGGAAGGGTTACTTGGGGTGATCCCTAGCTCACGCAGGTAATGGACGCGGGCCTGCTCCAGGTAGGTGAAGTAGACTACGTTGTTGACGTGGCCCAGCGCGTCCAGGTCGCGCCAGCGCACTTCCAGCGTGGTCGAGAAGCGAAAAAGATCGTCGGTCATCGGTCTACCTCAATGCTTGATCCAATATCCAATATCCAGTCACAAGAGCTCAATGAAACGGAATTCGCCCGTCCCCAGGTCAAGGATGCAGAAGGAGCGCGACTGCCGCCGGAGGCCTCCCAGCGCGCCGGGGTTGATGACGCGGGTACGGCCTACCGTTTGGTCGCGCCGCCGGTGGGTGTGACCGCAGAAGACGTGGGCGTACTGACCTGAGGTGATGAGATTGCCCAGCACTTGCTCGTTATCTCCGTGGATCATCGCTACCGGGTATCCGTCCAGCGTGAATTGGTGGAGCCAGGCCAGCCGCCCGCGTCCGAATGCCTCCTCAGCCGCATGCGCCAGTCCAATATGACGGTCCATGTTCCCCTGCGCGATCGACACGTCGAAACCCGCCAGCGCCTGGATGATGTCGGGTCCGCAGAGGTCGCCGCAGTGGAGTATTTTTGTTATCCCTTCGGCCCGCATTGTCTCAAGCGCCGCCTCCAGGTTG
>JAUXFI010000162.1 GCA_030620125.1 Anaerolineae bacterium | reverse complement strand
TGCTGGCTGTAGGGCTGAAACTGAGATGCTATCGAAAGTTCGTTTGCTTGATACGAAAACTTGATGAATGCAGAGTATAGCTTTGCTCTCTTGGCGTAAAATCGCAAAGGGACTAGATGCTGATAATCGTTCAAGATTTGATTTTTCACCGGGATACAGAATGTTTTCGACCGCTTGTCGGTGTATTCAGGGTCATCTGGTATAATTACTTTGTCAATCAGGTCGTTCAAGCATACGTAAAAGAGCCTTTTTGTGTCCAAGGAAGCTAGGAATAGCAACACTGGCACCCCCGAACCAATTGACTGGACAGTCAAAAGTTCATTGGTATCCAAAGTATAACTCACTATTTCCACGTCTATTGGCTCGCCATTGTCCACCTCACAATCAGGTTTTTCCACGTTCGTTCTCGGATGAATAGAAATTGTCCGAAAGTCCGTAGAGGTGGTAGCCTTTACCTGAGTAAAGAAGATTTCTCCCAATGTCTCGGCTATTTCTCTTTCTTCATCCACGTACCGAAATACTTCCACGACGTTATCTATTCCATAATCAGGTTTGTACTCGTGTATGACCCATTCTTCCGGCAGAAGCGAGCGTACAAGATGCAAAGACCTTTCCTCCGACATGTGCTGAAGCGGTCTACGCTTTCTGCGTGCCATCACATTCTCCTTCTCTGGCTTTTGTGTTTATGGGCGATAAAACCAGGAGACACCTTTTCTAACTACCTCATACAAGATCCTGAAAGACCACTGGGCACTCTTCTGTCGCCGCTTCCAAAAGGGCTAGAGCGAAATCAGTTTCGCTGCGGCGAACCATATCCCGCAGTGTCCTTGCATTCGCGCTTATCAATGTGAATTCAGATCCCATCGTCAGTCC
The DNA here is from genome assembly GCA_030620125.1 of Anaerolineae bacterium. Next base: position 3,985 of record JAUXFI010000162.1, on the reverse strand, counting down.
AACACCTTGAGCCACGCGATACACGCTGAAAAGCTCCTGGATAGACGCTTGCTCAACCTTGAATATGAATCGCAGGTGCTCAATGATGCTCTCGTGCCCCTCGCGGATGCGCGCTTGCAAAAAGCGGCCTGGGTCGCCCTGGCTCTCGCTGCGATAACACACCCGCCCCGCGTGCTCCAACAACTCTTCCAGCGTGCCATCTCCCCGCAAATAACGAGTGATGCCAATCAGTTCAACCTTCATCCCTCAATCTCCAATCTCTAATCTCCAACCTCTAATCCCCAACCCTACACACCCCCTCACCGGCAAACTCCCGCACACCGGTATCCACGTAACCAACCGTCTCGGCCAGCGCGATGCTGGGCTCATTCGCCCCATTGACGACGTAGAGCGGCTGCCTGCCCGAGCGGAGGACCCACGTCGTGCAGTCCGTCAACACCGCCCGGCCCCATCCGCGTCCCCGGGCCGCCGGCACAGTGCGGACAAAGACCTCGGCAAAGTGCGGTGAAGCCCAATTTAGCCCTGCCTCGGCCACAATCTCCTCCTGCGAGCGGATGACGAAGCGCGGCAGGCCACCCAGGCCCTGCTCTGCTACGACCAGCACGTTGACGAGGTGCTGAAAGTGGAACAGGTCGAGCTTGTAAATGTGGTTGGTTTCAGGTTGCCCAATCTCCACGACCTCGGCGATGACGTCTTGCAGGTCCGGCGTGGTGATTATGCGGTAGGGGCGACCAGGGACGAGCGCCTGGCGCAGCAGTTCGACGGCTACCTCGGCGTTGGGCGTGCGCAGCACGACGGTGGGTTGAAACAATTGCTGTCCGGTCTGGCAGACGGCGACGAAACCATCCGAGTGTCCATCGGCATCCTCGTGAACGTAGAGACGGGTGCGTCGTGGGTCGTGGTAGAAAGCGTAGTAGACGTACAGCGCATCTCCCGGCGTGGAAAAGTGCAACAGGGAACGTACTCTCAGACGCAGCCTCTCCAGATCAGCCACTGCCGTTCCCTCCTGATGACCAGTTCTTGAAGACGGGTGACAACAGGTAGCGCCAGGGAATAACCGCCTCCACCGGCGCGCCCACGACGGGGGTGAGCAATTCGCTGGCACGCACCCCGTAGGCGGCGTTGACCACGCGCGTACCCGGCGGCAGTTGCTCCGCTCCCGTGGCCGCCACCGTCGCGGTCAGCGCCCCGCGCGGGGGCAGGCTCGTGGCCGTCCATGTGACCACGCCGCCCGACTGCGTGTAGTCCCCGCTGGCCCAGGCAAAGGTCGTGCTCATAGGGATAACGTCCGTGATGACGATCTGGGTGAGGGTAAAGATGGACGTGTTCGTGACACGGAGAGTATAGGACAACTGCGCCCCAGCCTGCACCAGGTAGGGATGGGCGTCTTTGGCAACTTTTAGGTGCGGCGCGAGCGCCTGCGTGGTCTCGGTATGGACGCCCGTCACGCCCTCGGCGCTGGTGACCCGCACCACATTGGTCAGCGTCCCTTCGTAGCCCATCTCCACAGTGACGACGACCGTCTCTGTCCAGACACCGCCGGTTGCCGTAATGACCGGCGTCCAGGTGAGGACACCGGCAGGGGTGACGTGGGCCGGCAGAATGTCGGTGATGGTGGCTGTGAGAGTCACGCCGCTGGTGTTGGTTATACGCAGCGTGTAGGTCAGTTGTGTGCCCGCTCGTACCGGGTCGGGGTCGGCCTGCTTGGTGATCTGCAGCCCCGAACGCACACTCTCCACCGCCGCCAGCGCATCCACGATACCCCAGCCGTAGACGTTGTTCGGTACGTCGTCCGGGCCATCGCCACCACAACCCTGCGTCGTGGTGTGAGGCCGGGCTGTCTGCGTGATGACCCACTCCGTCCCGTCCACGTCACCGGTGAGGATAGGCGCGGCCGACCACAGCAAGGCCATCGTCCCCACGACGTGTGGGCCAGCCATCGAGGTGCCGCTCTTCAGGCCGTACCCTCCACCGGGAAGACTGGAGCGCACTCCCACGCCCGGCGCGGCCACGTCCGGCTTGAGTAGCTCGGAGCCATTCACCGTCACCGGCCCCCGGCTGCTGAAACCAGCAACGTTGTCGCCACTATCGGTCGCCCCTACGGAGAAAGCGGCGTCGTAGATCGGGGGCGGGTCGCGCACCGTGCTGCAGGCAGAGCCGCTGTTACCCGCCGAAGCAACGACCACGATGCCCGCCGCGCGCACACTCTCGACGATGTGTTGCAGCGTGTCCGGATCGCAGCCCTCGCTGGATGGACAGGTCCACGAGTTATTGATCACGTGGGGGGCCAGGCTGGACACGCCGTCAGTGGAGGGATTGCCGCCGATGGGATAGGGAGCCAGGAAGAACTGGAAACATTCGATATAAGTCGCAGGGGTGCCATAGCCATTGTCCATATTGCGGCAACCGATCCAGCGCGCACCGGGCGCGACGCCGATCTGATTGCTCCCCCCGTCGTCGCCGACGATGGTGCCCATAGTGTGAGTGCCGTGGCTATTGTCGTCGCAAGGTTCTGGGGAGTCCACGCCGCAGGGGTTGTAGCCGTGAGCGTTGGTGTGGATTGCGTCGTGCCAGTTATAATCGTGGGTGGCAGTGATGCCGTTGTAGCCCCGGTACTGGTTGACCAGCGCCGGGTGGTCCCAGTCGTAGCCGGTATCCTGCCCGGCGACGACGACGCCCTGCCCAGTGTAGCCCAGCGCCCACACGTCGTCGGCGTTGACGCGCTCCACGCCCCATGCGACGCCGGCTTGCCCCCAACTCTGGATGAGGAGGGGCGGCAGCGATTGGCGGACACGCGGGTTGGCGGCGATGCGGGCCACCTCGGGGCGGGCAGCCAGGCGCGTGACGAGGGCGCGGTCGCCTCTCACCACCAGCATGTTGATGATATAGAACGGGCGGTAGTCCACACCGGCCTCGTCCAGTTCGGCGCGCAGGGGGGCCTGGGAGCGTAACGCCGTCTCCCGCAGCACGTCGTAGACGTAACGCAGGCGCGCCTCGCGGGTGCGCAGGGCCTCCGCCGCACTGAGGTCAGCCTGCTCGGCCAGCACGACCAGAAACTCGGCCTCGTCGCCGCCAGCAGTGGCTTCCCACACATGGGGCGCGACTTTGGCAGGGGGAGCCGCCAGCACAGCCCGAGGAACAGAGCGGACAGACATCATCAACCCCGCCAAGAGCAATCCGGCCACGCCAAGCGCCAGGCACACGTTAAGAAGGTTTCTTTTCATTGTAGGTGAATTATAGCAGAAGAACGGCGCTTGACAAAAGGGGTTTCCTGTATGATAATCCACGCTCACATTCAAGGAGGACACAATGTCAAAACCGTTCGCAGTAACCGAGGATACATTCGAAAGCAAAGTGCTCCAGGCCAAGCAGCCAACTCTCGTGGACTTTTGGGCCGAGTGGTGTGGGCCGTGCAGGATGGTCGGGCCGATCGTTGAATCAATCGCTGAAGAATATGATGGAAAACTGCGCGTGGCCCAGATGGACGTGGACAGCAACCGGCTGACGCCAGGCCGTTACGGCATCCAGGGTATCCCCACGCTGATCCTGTTCAAGAATGGGGCGGAGGTAACACGCATCGTGGGATACCGTCCCAAAGAGGCCCTGGTGGAGGAGATGCTGCCCTACATTTGAGTAACTTGACGCTACGGCGTCCGTGTGATATACTGTGCGTACAATTTGAGATAAAAAGACCGCGATCGGGAAGAGTAGGCATCGAAACGGGGTTCAGAGAGTCAGGCACAAGCTGCGAGCCTGATACCAGCGCCGGTGCCGAATGGGCCCAGGAGTCGCCCGCCGAAAGAACATCGGATTGCAGGACAACAACGGATGTTTGAATAGTCCGGGCCGGAGACGCCACCGTTATCAGGGCTGAGGGTATCGTCCTAGTATCAAAGGACTGTACCTGCAAGAGTGAGGCTGGCTTTTCACATACCACGCGCCGTCACCGGCGCGTTTTGTGTTTAGAGCCACCTAAGCAGGGTGG
>JAUXFI010000201.1 GCA_030620125.1 Anaerolineae bacterium | reverse complement strand
GAGACCTACGAATTTTGCCTTCACCTCATTTGCAGTCTGCGCACCGGCGAAATCAAAGGTTTTAGCAATGACGGGGGCGACCTGGCGCAGGACTATCCGCGCCTGATAGCGCTGCTGGACGCGCACCCTGTCCCTGGTCGCTACGACGTGCCCGACCTGGGCCTGACCGACGCCACGCTGCCGGAGATCATCACCGCCATCTACGAGTCTTACGTCGTCAGGCAGGAACCAAGGTTCGCTTATCCTGTCGTCGGCGAGCGCGTCCCGGCCTTGCAGGTGGCCGACCGGCCAACTGACGAATCTACAGACTGAGGTGCAGCCATAGACCAATCCAATCCATTGCTGACAATCATCGTCCCGGCTTACAACGAGGAACGCCGCCTGCCGACGACGTTGCCGCAGGTGGTGGCTTTTGCCGAAGCGCAGGACTACCCGGTGGAGGTGCTGGTGGTGGACAACGCCAGCACAGATCGGACTTCCGACATCACGCGAGAGATCGCCGCCGAGCACCCTGTCGTGTCCTTGCTCCATCAGCCCATCCAGGGTAAGGGCGCAGCCGTACGCAAGGGCATCTTTGAAGGCCGAGGGGAATACCTTTTCGCCTGCGACGCCGACCTGGCGATGCCCATTGAGGAACTCGGCAAGTTTCTACCCCCAGCTCTCTCCGACTACGACGTCGCCATCGCCTCCCGCGAGGCTCCCGGCGCAGTGCGCTACGACGAGCCCTGGCACCGCCACTTGATGGGGCGGGTTTTTAACCTCATCGTCCGCCTGCTGGCCGTGCCCGGTATCCAGGATACCCAGTGCGGCTTCAAGTGCTTCCGCCGTGAGGCCGCGCGTGACCTATTCTCTGCCCAGACGATTGATGGCTGGGCTTTCGACGTAGAGATCCTGCACATCGCACGGCAGCGAGGCTATCGCATCGTTGAAGTGCCTATCCATTGGTACTACGGCACGGACAGTCGTATCAGCCCGGTCCGCGATTCGTGGAACATGCTGAGAGAGGTTTCTCGCATCTCCTGCAACGGCCGCGCAGGCCTCTACGACCGCCCCAATATCCAGCATCCAGCATCCAGTAATAATGAGTCCTCCACTCATTCCTGACCTCTCCGAGGAATACGCGCTTCGGACCGCCGGTCACGCCCGCGTAGCTGGCCTGGACGAAGCAGGGCGCGGCGCGTGGGCCGGGCCGGTCTGCGCGGCGGCAGTCGTGCTTCCGCTCAACCGGACTGACTTGCTCGACCTCCTATCCGGCGTGCGCGACTCCAAACAACTGAGCCCGGCGCAGCGGGAGGCTCTCCTGCCGCTCGTCGTGCAAGTTGCGGAGGCAGTGGGAGTGGGCTGGTCCACTCCGGCCGAGGTTGACGAGGTGGGCATCGTACCGGCCACGCGGCAGGCGATGGCCCGCGCCACAGCCCAACTTGATGGTCTGGTGGATGCGCTGCTGGTGGACTATGTGTGGCTGCCGGATCTGGATCTGCCCCAGCGGGCGCTCCCGAAGGCGGATGTCCATTGTCTGAGCGTCGCCGCCGCCAGCATCGTCGCCAAGGTATCCCGCGACCGGCTGATGGTGGCGCTGGATCGGGACTTGCCCGGTTACGGCTTTGCCCGCCACAAGGGATACGGCACGCGCCAGCACCGGGAGGCCCTGGCCCGGCTGGGGCCATCGCCGATCCACCGGATGAGCTGGCGGCCGGTGCGGGAAATGTTGGGAGCATAGTGTGCACCTTGCTCTAGTTCACGACTGGCTCAACCAAATCGGCGGCGCGGAGGACGTTCTGGAAGCCCTCGTCGGGATGTTCCCCCACGCCCCCATCTACACCTCGATGTACTGGCACGCGGGGATGCCTCTAGCCTATCGCGCCTGGGACATTCGCACCACCTGGATGGACCGTCTGCCGGGCATCTACCGCCACCACCAGCCCTACCTGTCCCTCTATCCCCTGGCCTTTGCCCAACTGGACCTCTCTGACTACGACGTGGTGCTCAGCAACAAGTCCGGCTTCTGCCATGGCGCGCGGACTGGCGAGGCCGTCCACATCTGCTACTGCCTGGCCCCAACGCGCTACGTATGGGACTTTGAGGCCTACGCTGCCCGGGAGGTTCTGCCGCTGACTCTCAAGCTCGTCCTGCGTCCCCTGGTTGCCCTCCTCCGCCGCTGGGACTACCGGGCTGCGCAACGGGTGGATCACTTTATCGCCATCTCCCGTGAGATCCAGACCCGCATCCGCCACCACTACCAGCGCGAGTCGGTCGTCATTCATCCGCCGGTGGACACAGCCCGCTTTCAGCCTGCCCCCACCCACGACGACTACTACCTGATTGTCTCCCGCCTGATCCCCTACAAGCGAATTGATCTGGCGGTGCGGGCCTTTAATCTGCTGGGGCTGCCTCTCGTCGTCGCCGGTGATGGGCGGGACAGGGAGGCGCTGGAGGCGCTGGCTGGCCCCACGGTCACCTTCCTGGGCCGCGTGCCCGACGAGTACCTGCCCGACCTGTTCGCAAGATGCCGGGCCTACATCCTGCCGGGGGCGGAGGACTTTTGCATCACGCCGGTGCAGGCCCAGGCAGCGGGCCGCCCTATCATCGCTTATGGCGCTGGCGGCGTGCTCGACACGGTCATCAAGGGAGAGACCGGTGTCTTTTTCCACGAACCAACCCCCGAGGCGCTGGCCGCCGCCGTACGCGCCTTCGACTCCGACGCTGTTGACCCCCGCGCCTGCGTCGAAAACGTCGCTCGCTTTGACGTGGGCGTGTTCAAGCGGCGGTTGATGGGGTTTGTTGAGGAAAGAGTGGATGAGTAAATGGAGAGTATGAGCACGCTCAGGGAAGGAAAAAAGAATCCGCGCTTTGGATTCGTATGTAGAGGGAGGAAAAATGGAATCGCGTCAAATCATCAAGATACTCTTTCGCCGGTGGTGGCTGGTGATCCTCCCGGTATTGGTAGTGCTGGCCTACACTCTGGTCACCTACCACCCGCCGCCGACGTTTTACCAGGTGGTGATGCGCTTCGCGGCGGGAACGAAGCCGGACGGGCTTAGCAAGGACTATGACCGCTATCACACCTGGCTCACCTCCGAGTACATCGCCAATGGCCTGGCCAGCGTGGCCGAGACAGGCGTCTTCGCCCAGGCGGTGACGGCACGACTGGCAGCGGAAGGGCTCGCAGTTGACTCTGCCTCCGTCCAACACGCCATCGTCACCGACAGCGAACGTTCCATCTTTATCGTCTACCTCACCTGGCCCGGCGCGGAGCAAATTGTCGCCGTGGCCGACGCCGTCACCGCCGAGCTGACCGGCAACAGCGCGGCTTACTTTCCCCAATTGGAAGGTGTCGAGCCATCCGCCCGCCTGCTCGATACACCCGCGCCCGTCCCACTTCCTCCCGGACTGCGCACCCAGTTGATGGAACCGGTGATCAAGATCGGGCTGGCATTGGCCGTCGGCATCGCGCTCGCGCTCCTGTGGCACTACCTGGATCCCACCGTCCGCGAGCCGGAGGAATTGAAGGATTTGGGATTGGACGTGTTGGCGGAGATACCGCACCGCCGCTGGCGGAAATCCCAATGACCAAATCCAAATTGCCATTTGGGTTTTGGAATTTGAGATTTACCTCTTGTTGTGGTACAATACCGCCCGCTTCCCTAATACTACAACGAGACTTTGTCATTCTGAGGAGCGGAGCGACGAAGAATCTCGTTTTACAGAGATGAATTGCCAGCCAGCAACGAGATTCTTCGCTCCCTTTGGTCGCTACTAAGAAACAAATGTCGTTTCTTGCACAATGAGTGGCGCGAATGCGCCATGCGTAGCTCAGAATGACACAGG
>JAUXFI010000167.1 GCA_030620125.1 Anaerolineae bacterium | reverse complement strand
TGTAAAGTTGCGACCGCTGGACTTTGCGGCGGACGGGGTGTACCTGTGCGGGATGGCGCATAGCCCGCGTTTCCTGGAGGAGACGATAGCGCAGGCGCGGGGCGCGGCGGTGCGGGCAGTGACGCTACTGTCGAAGAAAGAATTGGAGGCTACCCCCGTCGTCGCCAGCGTCAACCCGTTGCTGTGCTCGAACTGTGGTCAATGCATCGAGGTGTGCCCCTACGGCGCGCGTGTATTTGTTCCTCCTCCTTCGCCTCCCCTGCCTCTGCCGCTTCAGGGTGGGGACATGGGAGGGTACGTGCAGGTCATAGACGTATTGTGCCAGGGATGCGGGGCGTGCGTCACGGTCTGCCCGAACAAGGCCAGCCAGCAGAAGGGGTTCGAGGTGGGGCAGGTGTACAGGATGTTGGACGCGGTGACTACGGGTTAGTGGGTTCGTAGATTCGTAGATTCGTAAATTCGTAAATTCGTAACGGGGTTATAGGTATGGATCAGAGTAAGCCAGCAGCATTGTTTATCGGCGCCGGCATCGCGGGTATTCAGGCTGCGCTTGATATTGCTGATGTGGGTTTCACGGCCTATCTAGTTGAGCGCGAGCCTTCTGTCGGCGGGCGCATGGCTCAATTAGATAAGACTTTCCCGACGCTGGATTGCTCGTCGTGCATTCTGACGCCCAAGATGGTGGACGTGGGCCGCCATCCAAACATCGAGTTGATGACGTACTGTGAAGTCGTCTCTGTTGAATCTCATACCCCCAGACCCCCAGACCCCCACACTTCCTTCCGCGTGCGGGTGCGCAAGAAGCCACGCTACGTGGACGTGGACAAGTGCACCGGTTGTGGCTCTTGCGCGGAGGCGTGCCGGATGAGGGGGCGGGTGAGCAGCGATTTTGACGAGGGCATCGCCAAGCGGTCGGCCATTTACGTGCCTTTTCCCCAGGCGGTGCCGCTCAAGTACACTGTTGACCCCAAGGCTTGTCTCTACCTGACGCGAGGCAAGTGTGGCAAGACTTTTCTTTGCAAGGAGGCCTGTCCCGCCGGCGCGATTGATTTCGAGCAGCAAGAAGAGTTCGTGGACCTGGAAGTAGGCGCGATTATCGTCGCCACCGGCTTTGACCTGATTGACCCATGCACCAAGCCCGAGTTCGGTTACGGGGTCTACCCGCAGGTGATGACCGGCGTCGAGTTCGAGCGGCTCTCGTCCGCCTCTGGCCCCACGATGGGTAAAGTCACTGTAAACGGCAAGGAGCCACGGGACGTCGTGTTCATCAAGTGCGTAGGTTCCCGTGACCCGCACACGGGCGTGCCCTACTGCTCCCGTGTCTGCTGCATGTACACGGCCAAGCACGCCCACCTGGTGCGAGACAAGATCCCCGATGCCCGCATCACCGTGTTCTACATGGACGTGCGGGCCTTTGGCAAGGGGTACGAGGAGTTCTACGACCGGGTGAAGCACGAGCGAGTGCTCTACCGGCGCGGGGAGCCTGCGGAAGTGTACAGGCGGGGCGACAAGTTGGTCGTGTTGGCGGAGGACACGCTGCTGGGCCAGCCCATCGAGGTCGAGGCTGACCTGGTGGTGCTGGCGACGGCGATTGTCCCTCGGGCCGACGTGGCGGATACGGCGGCAGTGCTGGGGCTGGAGCGCTCCCCGGATGGTTTCTTTCAGGAGGCGCATCCCAAGCTCCGCCCGGTGGATAGTAACCTGGAGGGTATTTTCCTTGCCGGTTGCTGCCAGAGCCCCAAGGATATTCCGGACACGGTTGCCCAGGCGAAGGCGGCCGCTTCCTCGGCGCTAGGGATGCTTGCGCGTATTACGTAATTACGTAATTGCGTAATACGTAAGGAGGATGGCATTGAAGACAGAGGCGATGGCCGAGAAGTTGGAACTTTTCGGCTGCATCCAGTGCGGCAAGTGCACCGGTGGCTGTCCGGTGGCGCGCAAGACGGTGCTGAACATCCGCAGTATGATCTATCACATGCTGGTGGAGCCGGAGCTGGACGTGAACGCGCACCAGGAGTTGTGGGACTGTACTTGCTGTTTCAACTGTGTCGAGCGGTGCCCCAAGGACGTGCGCCCGGCAGAGTTGATCATTGAGCTGCGGGGCCAACTGGTGGAGAGCGGGCGCATCCCAGAGACCATCGGGGCGGCGCTGATGGGCGTATTCCGCCAGGGGAACCCCACCGGCATAGCACGGGAGGACCGGGCTGCCTGGGTCAACGGCACGGAGGTCAAAGCCGCGCAGGAGGGATGCGAGGTGCTCTACTTTGTGGGTTGTTCTCCTGCATACGACCCGCGTATCCAGCCGGTCACTCGCGCGCTGGCGAAGGCTCTGGCGGCGGCCGGGCTGGACTTTGGCACGCTGGGCACCGACGAGAGTTGCTGTGGCAACGAGGTGCGGCGTATGGGTGAGGTGGGACTGTTCGAGATGTTGGTCGAGGAGAACGGCGAGTTGATCCGCAGCGTGGGCGCAAGCCGGTTGGTGACCACTTCTCCCCACTGTTTCAATACTTTCAAGAACGAGTACGGCCTGGATGGTATCGAGGTGCTGCATTACACACAACTAATCGCCGCGTTGATTGAGCAGGGGCAGTTGGAGTTTGGCCGTGTGGGGGTGTGGGGGGAGGGGGTCAAGAAGGCTGTCACATATCACGATCCTTGTTTCCTGGGCAAGCAGAATCACATCTTTGACGAGCCGCGAGCTATCCTGGAGGCTATCCCCGGTGTCGAATTGGTGGAGATGGACCGCAACCGGGAGCGCAGCCTGTGTTGTGAAGGAGGCGGCGGGCGCATGTGGGCTGAGGGGACCAACCTGGAGGAGCGGCTGGCCTTCCAGCGGGTGCATGAAGCAGCCGAGACGGGGGCCGAGGTATTAGCCGTGGCCTGCCCCTTCTGCCTGCTGACGCTGGAAGACGCGGTCAAGGTGCAGGGGTTGGACGAGCAGTTGCAGGTGATGGACATTATGGAGTTGGTGGATTTGGCGCTATGAGGTTGGTAGATTGGTAAATTGGGAAATTGGTAGATTGGTTGAGTGAGGCTATTGGATGGAACCACAACCTCGCATCGGCGTATACATTTGTCACTGCGGCACGAACATTGCTGCCAACGTGGACGTGGAGCAGGTGGCAGAGTTCGCGGCAACGTTGCCGGGTGTCGTTGTGTCCCGCGACTACCTGTACATGTGCTCCGACCCCGGCCAGGGGCTGATCCAGCAAGACATTGAGGAGCAGGGGCTGAACCGGGTGGTGGTGGCTTCTTGCTCGCCGACGATGCACGAGCCGACCTTCCGGGGGGCGGGGCAGCAGGTGGGCCTGAACCCGTACCTGGTGGAGATGGCTAACATCCGGGAGCAGTGCTCGTGGGTGCACAGGGACCGGGAGCAGGCGACGGAGAAGGCAAAGATGCTGGTCGCCTCGGTGGTGGCCAAGTCGGCCCTGCTGGAGCCGCTGGAGGCGCGTGAGGTCGGGGTCACGCCAGGCGCGGTCGTCGTCGGTGGGGGTGTCGCCGGGATGGTCGCCGCCCTCGACGTGGCCGACGCTGGCTTCCCGGTCTATCTGGTGGAGCAGAGCGATCACCTGGGCGGGCGCGTGGCGGATCTCAATCGTGTCTTCCCGACGCTGGAAGCCGTGGCCGAATTACTAGAGCCACTGATCGAGCGTGTCCATAACCATCCCAACGTCACCGTCTTGTTGAACGCGCAGATGGCGGGTGTGGAAGGGTACGTGGGCAATTTCACTGTCAATATTGGGAAATTGGCAGACCGGGAAATTGGGAAATTGGGAAATTGGGAAATTGGGAAACCAGCAGAGGAGGCCGGCACCAACCAATCTACCAATCTACCAGCCTACCAATCTACCGATGTGGGTGCTATCATCATCGCCACCGGCTACGACGTCTTTGACCCGCATCGCAAGCCGGAGCTGGGTTATGGCCAGTATCCCAACGTCATCACATCGTTGGAGATGGAACGGCGGTTGGCTACAAAAGACCTGACAGGTTTTCCGCAACCTGTCAGGTCTGTGGTCTTCATCCAGTGCGTGGGTTCGCGGGACGCGCAGGTGGGCAACCCGTACTGCTCGCGGGTGTGCTGCATGTACACCGCCAAGCAGTCCCGCCTGGTGCGTGAACTCCTGCCCGAGGCCGGCGTGACGGTCTTTTTCATGGACGTGCGCACCTTTGGCAAGGGGGCTGAAGAGTTCTACGACGAGGCACGGGCGAAAGGCGTGCTATACCGGCGAGGTAGCGTCTCGGAAATCTACCGGCGTGGCGACAAGGTGGTGTTGGCGGGCGAGGACACGCTGCTGGGAAAACCCTTTGACTTTGAGGCGGACCTGGTGGTGCTGGCGGTAGGGATGGAGCCTCGCTCCGACACCGGTGATCTCTCCACGTTGCTCAAACTGCCGCGCTCGGCTGACGGTTTCTTCATGGAGATACACCCCAAGTTGCGGCCTGTGGATACGACAGTGGATGGCGTCTTTCTAGCGGGCTGCTGCCAGGGGCCCAAGGACATCCCCGATACCGTCGCCCAGGCGAAAGCGGCAGCGTCCTCGGTCCTCATTCTACTCATCCGGGGCACGGTGCCGGCGGAGTCGGCCACGGCGGTGGTGGATGAGGAGTGGTGCGCCGGGTGCGGGATGTGCGTGGAGGTGTGTCCTTATGGCGCGCCGGCCCTCGATTCGTTTTGGGGTTTCTCGCGGATCAACGCGGTGCTGTGTAAGGGGTGTGGCGCCTGCGCGACGGCCTGTCCCTCCAAGGCCATCC
>JAUXFI010000055.1 GCA_030620125.1 Anaerolineae bacterium | reverse complement strand
GGGGGAGGAGAGACTCCTCTCCCCATTTCTGGCAGGGAAGGGAGAGTCTCATCTCCCCTCCCCGCTTCGGGGAGGGGCCGGGGGAGGGGTTCCGAAGAACTCGACCACTTTCTGAGCCGCTTGTTCGGCGAGCTGCTGTCCCAGGAGGGGTACGGCTTTCATCGCAACTACGACGCGGGAGAGGTAGCCGCCAACTTGATCGAGTCGGTGCAAAAATTCCGCTGGGTGACAGAACCCTCCCTCGGGTTAGGCGATACCGAGAGCGAGACCGTCTCAACCCAGGACAGCTCGCCTCCTGGGAGCAATTCTGCTGAAACCCGCGGGAGGGTAGCCCTGGGGCAGGAGTACATCGAGATGGTACAGGATGGCGTGGTCGCCGCCCAGTACATCCTCAGTTGGCAGCTTCAGCCGGAGGATGCGGTGCTGCTGACCCCGGCCTACACCTTCCTGATGAGCAACCGGCCCGTGGACTACCAGTTCTGGCTCAATGTCGGAGGCAGGGGCTGGTGGGAACGGCTCTACCAGCCCCTCACCCATCCTTACGTGCTCAATCGAGGCTGGCCGCGAGACAAAGTCTGGACCGATAGCGATGAGGTCGAGACCCGGCGAGACGCGCTCTACCGCCTCACGCTGGGGCTGATCCGCCGTTGCCGCCGCAAGGTCTATCTGGGCCTCAGCGAATTGGGCGAGCAGGGCTATGAGCAAAAAGGCCCGCTGTTGCAGGCGATTCAGCGTGTCCTGCGCAGCGAGGTTGGTAGATTGGTAGATTAGTCGGATTTGCTATCCGACCATGTGGCGGTTAGCAAAACCGCCCTACGCTGCCCTTGCCCCAAGATATTGAGAAGATACAATCTGCCAATGTTCAAACCGCGACCGAAACAAGAAAAAGTCCTGGACTATACCGCCGGCAGGATGGGCGTCTCGGCTGTGCCCGGCAGCGGCAAGACCTGCACGCTCTCGGCCCTGGCCGCCCAACTGGTCGCCAGCGGGGTACTGGAGGATGACCAGGAAGTCCTGGTCGTGACCCTGGTCAACTCCGCCGTGGACAACTTTGCGGGGCGGGTGGGCGCTTTTGTCCAGCAACGCGGGCTGCTGCCTCACCTCGGCTACCGGGTGCGCACGCTGCACGGGTTGGCCCACGACATCGTGCGCGAGCGGCCATCACTGGTGGGGTTGGCGGATGACTTTCAGATCGTGGACGAGCGAGCAGCGGGCCAGATCCGCCAGGACGCAGCGGGGGCCTGGCTGCGCAGCAATCCCTACGCCGCCGACGATTTCCTGTCCCTCGACCTGGATGAGAGAACGCAGGAAAGGGTGCGACGCAATCAATGGCCGCGCCTGGTGAGCGACGTTGCCCTCAGCTTTGTCCGGCAGGCCAAGGACCTGCAGATCACGCCCGCCGAGCTTGATGACCGCCTGAAGCGGTTGTTGCCCCAGCCGCTGCCCCTGGTAGAGATGGGCTGGGCCATCTACGCCGATTACCAGCGCGCTCTGACCTATCGTGGCGCTGTGGACTTTGATGACCTCATCCGGCTGGCGCTACGTGCTCTGCAACTGGACCCAGAGTTTCTGGAGCGGCTGCGCTACCATTGGCCCTTTATCCTGGAGGACGAGGCGCAGGATAGCAGCCGGCTGCAGGAGGAGATTCTGAGGTTGCTGGCCGGTCCCGGCGGCAACTGGGTGCGCGTCGGCGACCCCAACCAGGCCATCTACGAGACTTTCACCACGGCCAGCCCCCACTTCCTGCGCGACTTTCTGGAGGAAATGGGGGTCGTTCGCCGCGAGTTGCCCAACTCTGGCCGTTCGACCCAGAGCATTATCAACCTGGCTAACCATTTGATTGATTGGACGCAGGCCGCGCACCCGGTGGAACCTGTCCGGGATGCCTTGTCGCTGCCGCACATTGAGCCTGCGCCGCCTGGCGACCCGCAGCCCAACCCGCCGGATGACCCCAGCATGGTGTGGATCGTTGACCGAAAGTTGAGCCCGGAGAGAGAACTGCAGGCCGTAGCCGACTCCCTGGCCCGCTGGCTGCCGGATCACCAGGACGAGACCGTGGCGGTACTGGTGCCGCGCAACCAGCGTGGTTTTGCGCTGACCAGCGAGTTGAAGAAGCGCGGCTTGAAATACGTAGAGCTTTTGCGCAGCACGATGGCCACCCGGGCAGCGGCGGGGGCGCTGGGTAACGTCGTCAACTACCTGGCCGATCCTGCGTCTCCGGGCAAGCTGGCGACGGCCTACAAGGTGTGGCGGCGCGAGGACCGCGAAGACGAAGAGGCGAAAGCGCGCCTCGAATTTGTCGCCAGGACGTTGCGCAAATGCCGCCAGGTCGAGGACTTTTTGTGGCCGCGGGTGGACCGCGACTGGCTGGACGACCTGGAAGCGACTGAAGCCGCTACTACGGATGTGCGCGAGCAGTTGGTTGCGTTTCGTGAGTTGGTTCGCCGCTGGCAGGGAGCGACGCTGCTGCCGGTAGACCAATTGATCCTCACGCTGGCCCAGGACTTGTTCCACGAGCCGGCCGACCTGGCCGTGGCGCACAAGCTGGCCGTCGTCCTGCGGCGGGCGAGCGAGAGCCACCCCGATTGGCGGCTGCCCGAACTCACGCAGGAGCTGGCGGTGGTGGCAAAGAACGAGCGCCGCTTCCTGGGCCTCAGTGGCGACGACACCGGCTTTGACCCCGAACGGTACAAGGGCCAGGTGATCGTAGCCACCGTCCACAAAGCCAAGGGGCTGGAGTGGGACCGGCTCTACCTGATGTCGGTCAACAACTATAACTTTCCCTCGGCCCTGGCCCACGACAGTTTCATCTCGGAGAAGTGGTTCGTGCGGGACCGTCTGAACCTGGAGGCGGAGGCGCTGGCTCAATTGAAGGCGCTGCTCTCCGAGGACACCGTGTACGAGGAAGGCGAGGCGACCCAGGAGGCGCGGCTGGAGTATGCCGCCGAGCGTTTGCGGCTGCTGTACGTGGGCATCACCCGCGCCAAGAAGGAATTGATCATCACCTGGAACACCGGCCGGCGCGGGGGACAGCAGCAGCCTGCGGTACCGTTCATTGCTTTGCAGACGTTCTGGGAAGAAGAGGGTATAGGGAGTAGGAAGTAAGGACTAGGGAGTATGGGGAAGATTTCGCACTCATTGCCAGCACCGAGTGCCGCCGGTGACAACTCCCTTACTTCCTACTCCTTACTCCCTACCCGAGAGAGGAACCCATGACCATACCCACTAACTTCCAATTCAGCCAGGCCAGTCTCCAGGATTACGTGGACTGCCCGCGACGCTTCCAACTGCGCTATTTTTTGCGCCTGGCCTGGCCTGCACTCGAAGCGGAGCCTGCCCTGGAGAACGAGCGCTATCTCCAGCAGGGAGCGGCGTTCCATCGCCTGGTTCACCAGCACCTGCTGGGCATCCCGCCGGAGCGCTTGTCGAGCACCGTGACCGGCAAAGACCTCAGCCGCTGGTGGCACAACTACCTGGAGAGCGGGCCGGCTGATCTGCCGCCGTCCCGCTACCCTGAAATCCTGCTGTCTGCCCCGGCGGGGCACGCTCGGGAGACCGGTCTCAGCATAGGTCGCCTGGTGGCCAAGTACGACCTCGTTGCTGTGGACCCTTCGGCTGTGCTCAGGGCCGGCGCTGGACGGCGGGCGGTCATCGTGGATTGGAAGACCTCTCGCAAACGGCGTCCTCAACGGAAATGGCTGGCCGGGCGGCTGCAGACCAGGGTCTATCCCTACCTGCTGGTGCGGGCCGGTGCGCATCTCAACGCGGGCCAGTCGTTCGAGCCTGAACAGGTGGAGATGGTCTACTGGTTCGCCAACTTTCCTGCCGACCCCGAACGCTTCTCTTACGACGCAGCCCAGTTTAGGGCGGACGAGGTTTACCTGTCGTCACTCATCAAGGAGATCAACAGCCTGGGAGACGACGACTTCCCCCTCACCCCCCAGGAGCGACGCTGCTGCTACTGCCCCTATCGCTCCTTGTGCCGGCGCGGGGTCAGGGCGGGTGCGCTCGACGAAGCGGAAGACGAGCCCGAGTTGGGCGACGACTTTGATATTTCCCTCGACTTTGAGCAGATTGCGGAGATTGAGTATTGATGCGCAGGGGTGGGGAGGAGGCGACTCTGTAAAAACGTAACGTGAAACGTAAAACGTAAAACGTGATTCGCTGTTCGTTACTTTCAACAGGAGGCTTGGAAATGAAGACGAAAAGACTACATCTCTCGTTGGCCCTGATCCTCGGTCTGCTGGCGGTGGCCGGGGCACTGGCGTTGCTGATGACGTGGGGCGGCGGGCCGCCTGTGGCCCAGGCCATGGGCGACATCCGCTACGTCTCCTCCGTCAGTGGCAATGATAGCGGCGACTGCGTAAGTCAGACCGCCCCCTGCCAGACCATCCAGTACGCCGTAGATCAATCCCACGATCACGACGAAATTCGCATCGCCGCTTTTGACGTCAGCGGCAGTTTGTTATCGCCGGTGACCACCACCGCATCCTACACCGGCACGGGGTACAATGTCATTGAACTGACCAAGAGCCTGGCCCTGCGCGGCGGCTACGTCTACGTTCACATCTCCGGCCCGCCTGCCGCCTGGACCCCAGGCCTCGTCCCTGCCGATGTGGACGGCGAGGGCGCCCGCCGCGCCCTCTACGTCAGCGGCGTCACTCCCACGCTGCAACTCCTCTCTTTCGTCAACGGCTCTGCCACGCAGGGCGGCAACGTCTACGCCGAGGATGCCACGCTGCGCTTCGTCGCCACGCCTGTGATGAGCGGCACTGCCACCTACGGCGGCGGCCTCTATCTCAAGAACTGCCGCACTTCCTTCGACGCCGGCGATCTGGGCTGGGTGAATCTGCTGGGCATTGCCAACCTGCTGCCAGTGCAGAACAACAGCGCCTCTTACGGCGGCGGCATCTACGTGGAGGGCGGCACGCCGATCCTGACAGGGCTGGATGTCAATGCCAACACCGCCACGTCTGATGGAGGTGGGTTCTACCTGAACAGCGGTCAGGCCATCGTCGCCGGCGGGCTGGTGATGGGAAACCAGGCCAGGAACCGGGGCGGCGGCTTCTTCCTGGGGAATAGCCCCGCTCGCATCGCCGGCACCTACGTCTACTCCAATACCGCAGATGACGGCGCGGGCTTTTACCTGGACGGCCCCTTTGCCTTCTCCGAGGAGACCGTGCCTATCATCGCCAACAACTATGTGCGCAGCAACCGCAGCACCGGCAGCCAGGGCGGCGGCTTCTACTTCCACCAGGCCATCGCTGGCCTGGTCAACAACGTCATCGCCGATAACGCGGCCACCGACGGCGCAGCGATGTACCTCTGGGCCTCGTCGCCGCAGCTATTCCACAACACCATTGCCCAGAACACAGGCAACAGCGGCATCTATGCGACCAACAAGCCAGGCTCAATCTGGCCGCCCATCATCCCCATCCCCAGCCAGCCTTCCTTCACCAACACCATCATCGTCAGCCAGACGGTGGGGGTCTACGTGGCCTCGACCGGCCTGCCGCTCCCGCTGCAGAACAAGGCCACGCTGGAGGGAACGCTGTGGTGGGGCAACGGGGACGACACCGCCGGGTCGGGCCCAGTCGTTCACACCGCCGACGTTTACGGCGATCCCAAGTTCACCTGCACCGGCGATCCGCCCGGCTGCTTGCAGCCCTATCACGTCCTCACCGACTCGGCGGCGGTGGACGCTGGCGTTCCGGTGGCGTTGACCTTGCTGGGCACCGATCTCCTGGTGGACATTGACCTGGAACTGCGTCCCTCCGGCAAGGGCTACGACATCGGGGCGGACGAGGTGGTGAGCGAGACCTACTCTGTCTGGCTCGTCCCGCCCTTCTCCGCTCTGCCTGCCGAACCGGGCCAGACCGTCACCCACACTCACTGGCTGATGAACACCGGTCTCCAGACCGACACCTACGACTTGAGCTATGATAGCAGCAGCGGCTGGACTACACCGACGACCGTCTCGCCCATCACCCTGGCCGCCCAGACCAGCACGACGGTGCAGGTGCCGGTGAGCGTGTCGCCCGCCGCGACCAACGGCATGAGCGATACAACCATCCTCACTGCCACCTCGCCGCACGCGCAGGCCAACGCTGTGGATGTGACGCGTGTCGTCACCGGCGCCAAGGCCGACATGTCTGTGGGCAAGTGGGCGGACGCGGAGATCGTGCAGGCCGGGAAAGCGGCGCAATATACCATCGCCATCACCAAATCCGGCTCGCTGACGGGGACACTGGCGGTCACGCTGACCGATACCGTCGTGCCAACCCAGGCTTTCACGGCGCTGAGGCTGCCGACAAACTGCGCGGGGGATGAGGCTACCGGTCTGATCACCTGCACCTGGAGCCTGCCGGGCAGCGACCCGCTCGTCACGCGGACGCTCACCATCGCCATCACCACCACGAGTGTCTACACCGGCCTGCTGATCAACACGGCTGAGGTCAGCGCGGCAGCGCTCGACCCCGACACCAGCAACAACGAGGCTCAAGCGGCAGTGGGCGTGACGCAGGGCTGGAAGATTTACCTCCCGCTGGTGTTGAGGGGCTGGTGAATCGGGAAACTGGGAAATTGGTAGATTGGGAAACCGGGAAACCAAAGACCAATCTACCAATTTACCAACCTACCAATCTACCAATCTACCACACTATGAAAGAATGGATCGAACCTGAGGACATAAAAGTACCCCAGTATCTGCAGACTGCCATCGGCGGGCATCCGCTGGTGGCGCAGACGCTGGCCCGACGGGGGTTCAGCAAGGTTGAACCGGTCTGGGCCTTCCTCGACCCCGACCGCTACCGGCCTGCCCCGCCGACCGACCTGCCGAACGTGACCAGGGCGGCGGAGCGGCTGGAGAGAGCCATCCGGCAGGGAGAGACAATCTGCGTCTGGGGTGACTTTGACGCGGACGGGCAGACCTCGACGACGCTGCTGGTCTCCACGCTGCAAGACCTGGCGGTTCGACGAGGCTCACCGGGGGGCGCGGTTGTCCGCTACCACGTCCCGCACCGCCGCAGGGAGTCCCATGGCGTCAACCTGCCGGTGCTGAAGCGGCTCATCGCGGAGGGGGTCAATCTCGTGTTGACGTGCGATACCGGCGTCACCGCCCACGAAGCTGTCGCCTACGCCCAGGCGCAAGGCGTGGACGTGATCATCACCGACCACCACGACCTGCCGCCCACGCTGCCCGAGGCCCACGCGGTGGTGAACCCCAAGATGCTGCCGGACACGCACCCCCTGCGCGAACTGCCGGGGGTGGGGTGCGCCTACAAGCTGGTCGAACTGCTATACGACCGGGCGGGCCGGCCGGAGGACGCGGCGCAGTACCTCGACCTGGTCGCAATCGGCATCGTGGCCGACGTCGCAGTGCAGACTGGGGACACGCGCTACCTGCTCCAGCGCGGGCTGGAGGCCCTGCGCCACACCGAACGGCTCGGCCTCCAGGTGATGATAGAGATCGCCGGACTCAACCCCGACCGGCTCACGGAGGAGCACATTGGCTTTGTGCTCGCGCCCCGCCTCAACGCCCTGGGCCGGTTGGCCGACGCGACCAGCGCCATCGAGTTCCTGACGACCGGCGACCTGGCCCGCGCCCGCATCCTGGCCACCGAAATGGAGGGCTTGAATACCCGGCGCAAGCTGCTGTGCGACCAGATGATCCAGGCGGCCGAGGCGCAGATCAAGCGCGACCACTCGCTGCTAGAGTACGGCGCGCTGGTGCTGAGCCACCCCTCCTGGCCTCCGGGGGTCGTCGGCATCGTAGCGGGTCGCCTGGCCGAGCGGTACAACCGCCCGACCATCCTCATCGCCACCCCGCCCGGCGAGATGGGCCGGGGGTCGGGCCGCTCTGTCGAGGGCTGCGACATCCACGCCGCCATCGCTGCCCACGGGGAGATGCTGGGCCGTTTCGGCGGTCACCCGATGGCCGCAGGACTGACCATTGACCAGGAGTGCATCCCCGATTTCCGCCGCGCCCTGTCGCGCACCGTCCTGGAGATGCTTGAAGACCCTAAGGGTTTCAGAAAACCCTTAGGGTCTCTCCAGATAGATGGCTACCTGGATCTGGCCGACCTGTCTCTCGACCTGGTGGAGCAGTTGGAACGACTAGCGCCTTTCGGGCAGGGCAACCCCTCGCTGACGCTCGCCAGCAAGGGATTGACGTTGAAAGGCCATAGCACCATAGGCCGCACCGGCGGGCACCTGCGGTTGATCGTGGAGGACGAGGCGGGCACGGTGCAGAAGGTACTGTGGTGGCAGGGGGCCGGGCAGTCACTGCCGCAGGGCCAGTTCGACCTGGCGTACACCGTGCGGGCCAGCGACTACCGCGGCCAGCGGGATGTGCAGGTCGAATGGCTGGATGCTCACGAGAAAGCCCAAAGCCCAAGGGCCAAAGCCCAAATCTCAAAGCCCGAAGCTCAAATCGTGGACTATCGGCGGGAGGCCAATCCCCGCGGGCTGTTGGAGCGCTTGCGGGCGCAGGAGGATGTGCAGGTATGGGCCGAGGCCGGGGACAGGGCGGAGGTCGCGGGGCGAGACCGGTACGAACTGGAGCCGTCAAAGGGGCTGGTCGTATGGACCACGCCTCCCGGCCCCGGCGAGTTATTGGCCGTGATGGACAAGGTCTCGCCGGAGACGGTCTATCTGTTTGGGATTGACCCCGGCCCGGATTGCCCTGAGGCGTTCCTGAAACGCTTGGCCGGTCTGGTCAAGCATGTGCTGAACTGCAATCAGGGCCGGGTCAGCGTCTCGACGCTGGCAGCAGCCACCGCGCAGCGTGAGCCGACTGTGCGGGCAGGGTTGGCCTGGCTTGCGGCTCGCGGGCACCTGGCGGTGTTTGGTGAGGAGGGTGGGGAGGTACACTTGGCCGCAGGCAGCCAGGCAGTCAGCGCCGATCTGTCCCAGGCAGCCGCTCAAGTGAGGGTATTGCTGGAAGAGACGGCGGCCTACCGCGCACACTTTAGCCGGGGTAAGGACGCGGATTCCAGGACAGCAACGGCAGTACCTGATTGACTGACAAATCTTTCAGGACGCAGATTTTCGCAGATCGTATGCGGATATAATCAGAAAATCAGCGTTCATCAGCGGTTACTACTCAGGCGGGAGAACCCTTGCGAAGGTTTGGTGAGAACTTGCGGGCCAAAATCGTCTTTGCCTACCGAAAGTTGCCCCGGCGACAAGGCCATTCGCAACCTTCGCAAGGGTGACCGAGTAGTTACCTTTTGCGTTGAAAACCCATCAAAATCTGCGGGAGGGTAGGCCAGGAAAGCATGAAAGTCTTTTACTGTGACCAGTTCCAGTTCCCATTGCCCCCGAAACACCTTTTTCCCATTCGGAAGCACGCCCTCCTGAGAGAGGCAGTGGTAGCCGCTGGGCTGGTCTCGCCCGGCGACCTGATCGTGCCCGAACCGGCCAGCGACGAGCAAATCTTGCGCGCCCACGACGCTGACTACCTGTGGCGGGTCAAAAGCGGCCAGCTCACGCCCCAGGAGGTCCGGCGCATCGGCCTGCCCTGGTCGCCTGAACTGGTCGAACGTGCCCGGCGCTCCGCCGGTGGCACCATCGAGGCCTGCCGGGCCGCCCTGCTGGACGGGGTGTCCGTCAACCTGGCCGGGGGCACTCACCACGCCTCCCGCGATCGCGGCCAGGGGTTCTGCCTGTTCAACGACAGCATCATCGCCGCCCGCGCGGTGCAAGCCGAGGGGTGCGTGCGGCGGGTGGCGATCCTCGACTGCGACGCGCACCAGGGAAACGGCACGGCCGCCATCGCCGCCGGCGACCCGACCATCTTTACCTTTTCTATCCACAGCGAGTTGAGCTTTCCCATCCACAAAGAGCGCAGCGACCTGGACATTGGGCTGGACGACGGAACCGGAGACGCGGCCTACCTGGAAGCCCTGGAGTCCGGGCTGCGCCGCGCGCTGCACCTGGCGGACGCCAATCTGGCCATCTACCTGGCCGGCGCCGACCCTTACGAGGAGGACCTGTTGGGACGACTGGCCCTGAGCAAAGCGGGGCTGGCCGAACGCGACCGCATGGTGTTCGAGTTGTGCCGGCGGGCGGGCATTCCGGTGGCCACCGCGACGGCGGGTGGTTACGCGCGCCGGATACGGGATACTGTTGACATTCACTTGCAGACCGTGCGCATCGCGGCGGAGATATGCTGAGCGCATGTATCCTCTCGATATTCTGGGGCGTAACCCTTCACGTGGGGGCCAAGAAACCGGGTTTTTCGTACATTGAGATCTCCCTGGCAACGGAAAAGCACCTGCAAGCCAGGGATTGGAAATCCCCGTCTAAAGTTGAGAAGCGC
>JAUXFI010000140.1 GCA_030620125.1 Anaerolineae bacterium | reverse complement strand
GGCTTCGACCCCAACGCGCTGGACTATGGCGCGCTCATCGGCACGGTGGAACTGACCGAGATCGCGCCGCTGGACGAGGCAACCTACGCATCGCTGCGCAGGGAGCACTTGCTTGATACTCCCTTCCCAGGCTCGCTGTGTTACGCCTGGCGACTGGCAAATCCCCGGCGCTTCGACGCGCCCATTCCCTACCGCGGGCGGATGCGCCTCTTTGAGGTGGATCTTTCGCTTCGTAGTGGCGACTTTCGTCCCAGAGCGAAAGTCACTGCTACCAACAAATGGTACCGCGCGACGCCGCCTCCGGAACCTGACCCAGAGCGTCCCTTTGTGCTCTACACCGTCCCAGAGGTCAACGGCGGCTACCGCGTGGCCCTCTATCAGTGGCTACCACACAACAACAATGTTCGTGATGTTCGTAGTGACGACTTTAGTCGTCCCGCCCCCGGCGCCATGTGGGGCATCGAACTGGGCGACGCCCCGCTGCGCGCCGTGGCCGATCACCTGCTGAACGCGCTGCGGGCCAACGGCTACAAGGGTACCGACCTGGCCCGCGCCGCCGGCAGCGAAAAGCCCTTTTACCTGGACGAACTGACAGGCTTGCGTCTGGCCCTGATCCTGCTCGCCGTCAAGCCACTGACTCGCCACGACCGCATCGAGACCATTGGCCAAAGCGTGCAGGCGATGGGCGACGAGGAGGCATATTACTGGTTCAGCAAATGCAGTGCCGGGTCGGACGCGCTGCGGGCGCAGAAGGCACTGCGGATTTTGCTTGCGGGCGAGTGAGAGGTATAATCACGTCATGATCACTCTGGTCGCTGAGCAAGGAAAGAATCTTGCCCTGGGGGTCACTGCGTTTGTCCCCCACTTTGTGCCTGAACAACGGTGGCCTTTCCCCTCGTTTTTGGGACTTTAGGGATGTCTAGAGTTCCTGCGTTTTGCCGTTGACCCAATGGCCAACACTTTCTATTTTGGGGCATTGACTGATTAGAATTTTGCCTGAAATGGCCGGTATTTCCAGGACGCCGGTCTTTTTTTGTGAACAGGTTTTGTGAACATGGACGTGTTGGCCCACCAGTGAACATCCCGCCGTTCAAATAAGGGGTTGTTATGAAAGCATCTCCCATCAGCAAACTGCCACCCAAATACACCTTCATCCTCAACCCCTACACCGACGCCCGCTTCACCCGTTGCCCTGCCTGCAACCAGAAGACAAAGCAGCGCAAACTGCCACTCTTAATCCACGTCGAGCCGTTGCGCCCCGTCGTGCTTGGCAAGACCTGCCGCTATTGCCCCGACTGCGACCTCCTGATCGTCCACCAGGATGAGTTGGAGGCGCAGTTGGCGGCGCTGTTCGCCGAGCTTGACCCCTCCCTGATTGGGAACGACTACCTGGTGCTGGGCACGGTGGAGCGCCATGCCTGGCGGGAGGGGATGAAGCAGCCCAAGGGCATCCAGGAGATGATGGAACACATCCACATCTTTAAAGAAGTACGCACTATCGAGTGCCGGCCCGCCGGGTGGTACCCGGCCGACGAACCTGCCGCCCGGGAAAAGCGCCAGACCAGGCGCAAGCGCAAAAGGAGCAAACGGAGATGACCCGTCCCAACGTGCTACTCGAATCCTGGCTCCCCTTCGACATCATCGGCGCGGAGAGTATGCGCGAGCGCGGCGCCAGCAGCGCGCTGCCCCCGCTCTACTTCTTGCACGTCTGGTGGGCGCGGCGGCCACTGACCGTATCCCGCGCTGCCATCGTCGCCAGCCTGCTGCCTTCGTGGGCGCAACTGCAGGAGGCCCTCTCCCCACCCCCGGCGGCTGACGCCGCCACCCCCTCCCCTCTCCCGATTTCGGGAGAGGGGAGGGGGCCAGGGGGAGGGGTGAGGGCAGCCTTCCCCACCGAGGAAGCCTACCACGCCTGGTTCCTGCGCCTGATGGGCATCCACGGCGATCCGGTCGCCACCCGCAAGCGTCTAGTTCGTGCCCGCGAGACGGGCGAGAACCTGGGCCCCAACCCTTACGGCTACTCCCGCGCCTTCACCACCAATCCCACGCCGGAGGACCTGGCGCTGTTGGAGGAACTGCTGGCCCTTACCTGGGGTGATGGTAGTAACGACTTGAGTCGTTATCATATCCTGGACCCCTTCGCCGGCGGTGGCTCCATTCCCTTCGAGGCGCGGCGCTACGGCTTCGCCACCGTCGCCAACGAACTCAACCCCGTCGCAGCGGTAATTCTGAAGGCGACATTGGACTACCCTGCCCGCTTCGGCCCCGATCTGGCGGCGGACATCAAACAGTGGGGACAGGAATGGGCCAGGCGAGTGAGCGACAAACTGGCCCGCTTCTTCCCCAAAGGCGAGAACGAGAACATCTTTGCCTATCTCTGGGCGCGCACCGTCGCCTGCCCTGTCACCGGCAAGCCGGTGCCGCTCAGCCCCAACTGGTGGCTGAGCAAGAAAAAGACGCTGGTGGCCGCCCGCCTGCTGGCCGACCCCGCCTGGGACAAGCCCCGCTTCGAGATCGTGGTGGGCGACGCGATAGACTTTGACCCGAACGAGGGGACGGTGAAGCGAGGCGTGGGCCGCTCCCCCTGGACCGGCGACGCGGTTGACGGCGACTACATCAAGGCCGAAGCCCAGGCCGGGCGCATGGGGCAGATGCTCTACGCCGTGGCGGTCAAGCGACGCGGTGGCTTCGATTTCCGCCCCTCCACGCCGGAGGACCTGGAGGCCTTCGCGGCGGCTGAGGCGGAACTGGCCCGCAAGCGTCCCCTGTGGGAGGCGCAGAACGTCATCCCGACAGAGCCTTTCCCTGAAGGCAACGACATGCGCCCACTGCGCTATGGGATGCCCACCTGGGCCGATATGTTCTCCCCGCGCCAACTGCTGGCCCTGGGCACTTTCGTCGAGACGCTGTATGACCTGCGCAATGAGATGCGGGCCGCGATGGATGTTGAGCGTGCGGCCGCGGTGGAGACGTACCTGGCGTTTGCCCTCGACAAAGCCGCCGACCGCAATGCTTATCAAACTCGTTGGATATCTCAGCGGCATGTTATTGCGAATACATTCGACAGACACGACTTTGCGATGAAATGGAGCTTTGCAGAGTTCGATGCTGCGGGGAATCTCGTTCCTTGGGGAGTAAGTCAGATTGTGGATGCCTATGAAGGCATTGCCAAGTTACTTGCGTTGCCGCAGACCACGTTGGATGGACACGCCTTCGAGCGCGGCCCACTGAGCGTATTCCAAGACAGTGCCTCTGACATATCCTCTCTTCCTGACAATTCCGTTCACGCCATCGTCACCGACCCGCCCTACTACGACAACGTCATGTACGCCGAACTGGCCGACTTTTTTTACGTCTGGCTCAAGCGCACCGCCGGTCACCTCTACCCGGAATGGTTCGCCGCCCAACTGACCGACAAGGACGCCGAGGCCGTCGCCAATCCCGCCCGCTTCAAGAACCTCTCCCCCGGCCCCTCTCCTGGGAGGAGAGGGGGGAAAGGGGTGAGGGTCGCAGACTCCCCCTCTCCCAGAGTTGGGAGAGGGGGCCGGGGGGTGAGGGCTTTGGCCGAGAAGGACTATGAGCGCAAGATGGCGGCCGCCTTCCGCGAGATGCACCGCGTCCTGCGCGACGATGGTGTCCTCACCGTGATGTTCACCCACAAGCGGGTCGAGGCCTGGGACACGCTGGCCACGGCCCTCATTGGGGCCGGGTTCAGCGTCGAATCCTCCTGGCCCGTTCACACCGAGTTCGAGCACTCTCTCCACCAGGCCAAGAAGAACGCCGCCCGCAGCACCATCCTGCTGGCTTGCCGAAAGAGGGTGGGCAAGGAGACCGTGCTCCCACACTCCCATACCCCCACACCCACACACCCAGTATGGTGGGATGATATACAGCCCCGCGTGCGACAGGTGGCGCGGGAGAAGGCAGCCGAGTTCGCCGAACGGGGCATCGGGGGCGTGGACCTCTACCTCAGCACCTTTGGGCCCGTCCTGTCTGTCATCTCCCAGCACTGGCCCGTGCTCACCAGCGAGGTGGACGAGCGCACCGGCCAGCCCAAACCCCTCCGCCCCGAGACCGCGCTCGACCTGGCCCGCGAGGAGGTCATCCGCCTGCGCAAGCGTGGGCTGCTCCTGGGCCGCGAGGTGCAGTTCGACCCGACCACTGACTGGTACCTGATGGCCTGGGACGCCTTCCGCGCGGAGCGCTTCCCCGCCGACGAGGCGCGCAAGTTGGCGCTGGCGCTGGGGCTGGACGTGGAGCGCGATTTGGTGAAACGGCGCGTGGTCAGCAAAAAGGGCAGCGACGTGATCCTGCTGCCGCCCAGGCAGCGCCGCGGCCGTGGCAAAGCCGACCCCGACGCGGAGCACTTTAACACCTGGCTGGACGCCGTCCACACCGCGATGCTGGTCTACGCCGAGGACGGCGCGCGCGCTTGTGAGACCTTCCTCAAGCAGGCGGGGTTGCGCAATGACGGCACGTTCAAGGCCTGCCTGCAAGCAATGCTCAACGCGGTGCCCCGCACGCAGATCAAGGGCAAGTTTGTCCGCCCCGAGGCGGAGGTGCTGGATCGCTTGCGCCTGGCGTTCTTCGAGGGGTTGGAGGCGCCGGTGGAGGAGGAGCCGGAACGAATAGAGCAACTAAAACTAGAAGTGTAGTGGCGACTTTAGTCGCTTCAAGCCACTGAAGTGGCTACTACGACCATAACCATAACCATAACCGTAGTGGCGACTTTAGTCGCTCTGGAGAGAGATATGCCTTACGAATATCGCCACCTGACACCCGAAGAGCGAGTTGCCGTCGTCGAGGAACGTCGCCAGCGCGGTTACCCCTTGCACTCACCGCCGCATCCCTATCGCGAGGCCGGATGGTATTGCATCACCGCCGCCAACTACGAACACGCGCACATCATATCTTCTCCTACCCGGCTGACTGCTTTCGAAGATCAACTCCTCTCGGAACTGGATGACATCCAGGCCGAGATCGGAGGCTGGGTTATCTTGACTAATCACTATCACTTTCTAGTTGGCGTCCAGTCTTTGGAGCAAATATCAGCCGTACTCAAACATCTTCACGGGACCACGGCCAGGGCGTGGAATCTGGAAGATGGGCTCACCGGGCAGCGCAAGGTGTGGTGCAAATTCCGCGACCGCTACATCCGCAACGAGCGGCATTATTACCACGCACTGAATTATCTCCACTACAACGCGGTGAAACACGGCTACGTTGAAAGCCCTTATGACTGGCCGTGGTCCAGTGTGAATCTCTACCTTGATACACACGGGCAGCAGTGGCACCGTGAGCGATGGGTTAAATACCCACCTGGAGACGCGTGGGATTATGGAGATTGAACGACTAAAGTCGTTACTACGCCATACGCACTCACTCGTAGTGACGACTTTAGTCGTTGCGAAGGGGAAATATGAGCCTACGTGACTATCCATTCAAACTGAGCTACGGCCCCTCCGACGACCGCCTGCACGGGTTCTACATCCCTGCCTTGCGGGCCAGCACCCGCTACGACCGGATGACCGGCTACTTTACCAGCAGCGCACTGGCCGTGGCAGCAGCGGGCATAGCGCACCTGATCGCGGGCGGCGGACAGATGCGATTGCTCGTCGGG
>JAUXFI010000007.1 GCA_030620125.1 Anaerolineae bacterium | reverse complement strand
TGGGCTTTGAAATACCCGATGTGTGGGTGGTCGGTTATGGGCTGGACTATGCTGACCGCTTCCGTACGCTGCCGTACATCGGCGCGTTGAAGCGGGAAATGTGCGAGTAGCTGGATGTTGGATATTGGATGTTGGATATTGGATTGGGGGAGGAACAATGGGACTGCGGGATGACGTGGCAAAGGTGTTGATCCCGGAGGACATGTTGCAGGCGCGGGTGCGCGAACTGGCGCGCGAGATCAACGCGACGTATACTGACGACGACCGTCTGCTCCTGGTCTGCGTGCTGAAGGGAGCATTCATGTTCCTCGCGGACCTGACCCGCCACCTGGAGATGCGCCACGCAGTGGACTTTATGGAGATCTCCTCCTACGGCGCGGGGACGGTGAGCAGTGGCGTGGTACGCATCCTCCTGGACCTGGCGCAGAACATCGAAGGACGGCACGTGCTGATCGTCGAGGACATCATCGACTCGGGCCGCACGCTGGATTACATCACGCGCAATCTGCGCACGCGCAACCCCGCCAGCCTGCGGGTATGCACGCTGCTCTCCAAGCCCAGCCGGCGTGAGATTGACGTGCCGGTGGATTTCGTGGGCTTTGAGATTCCGGACGAGTTCGTGATGGGGTATGGCCTGGACTTTGCCGAAGAGTACCGGAATTTACCGTTTATCGGGGTATTGAAGGAAAAAGTGTATGCGGGCAATGAACGTAACTGCTCAGGCGGGAGAACCCTTGCGAAGGTTTAGTGAGAACTTGCAGGCCAAAAGCGTCTTTGCCTACCGAAAGTTGCCCCGGCGACAAGGCTATTCGCAACCTGCTCAGGCGGGAGAACCCTTGCGAAGGCTAGTGAGAACTTGCGGGCCAAAAGCGTCTTTGCCTACCGAAAGTTGCCCCGGCGACAAGGCCATTCGCAACCTTCGCAAGGGTGGTCGAGTAGTTACCAATGAACAATGAAGAATAGAAAGCCGCCGGTGACTGGGGAGTCACCGGCGGCTTTTTGGTTGCTCGTTGCTGGTTACTGGATGCTCGATTCTGCCCTACGCCTCTCGCACGTCCAGTATCTTTAGGCCCAGATCCTCCATCGCTGAGACCAGTTGCTCCCCAGTCACCTCAGTAACTTTGATCATGAGTTCACAATTGGTAGGATCCTCGCCCATCATAGTACCCAGGGCAATGATGTTGCCGTCCATCCCAGCGATCGCGCCAGCGATCTTGGCCAGTATTCCCTTCTCTACTGGGATTAACATGCTCAGACGAATCCCACCATTTCGTGCCCCTAGTACCTCCACAAAGACCTTGAACAGATCGGTCTCGGTGATGATGCCCACCAGTTTGTCGTCCCTCATCACTGGAAGACCACCGATCTTGCGGTCGGCCATGATGCGGGCGGCTTCCTCCAGCGGAGTATCCTCAGTGACGGTGATCATCTCCCTTGTCATAATGTCCCGCATCTTGATTTGCGAGAGTAGGTAGGGAATCTCCCACATGCTCAACGTCGTAGCTGGCGAAGGGGAAGCCTTCATCAGATCCAACTCTGAAACGATGCCTACAAACCGGCCGTGTTTGTTCAATATTGGCAAGCGCCGAACTTTTTCGTCTCGCATCGTTCGTAGTGCTTTGTCAACAGAGGTGTCTTCTGTTGCCGTGATGGGGCGTGGAGTCATTCTATCTCCTACTAACATTTCTCAGCCTCCTTGATTTGTGATCAGGTACCAATTACTGATGATAGGGTCATTGTACTCGAATCAACCGAATCTGACAACTGCCGAACGCCGTTACTTTATTGCTTCATTGTTCATTGTTTCATTGTTCATTGATCCGCTCCCACACTTGCGCCGCCAACTCTCGCGACCGGGCAGTGATGGACTCCTCGTCCAGGGTGAGCAGCTTGCGGTCGCGCATCAGCACTCGCCCGGCACAGACGGTGGCCGTGATCGCCGATGCCTCAATGCCAAAGAGCAAGTGCCAGGGCAGGTTGCCTGCCGTCAGCGGCGTCGTGGGGTGATAGTCGAGCAAGACCAGGTCGGCAGACGCGCCCTCGCGCAGTTCCCCTAACGTGAGATCGGGCCAGAAGACACGGGCCAGGCGACCGTTTTCGGCGTAGGCCAGGCGCATCACCAGATCGCCCGGCATCGCGCGCGGGTCGCGCTGGGCCAGTTTGTGCACCAGGTAGGCGGCCTTCATCTCGGCGATCATGTTATTGGAAAAGCCGTCGTTGCCCAGGCCAACGTTGACCCCGGCCCGCAACAGCGTCTCCACTGGCGCCACCCCCACGCCGTTGTTCATGTTCGAGCGCGGCTGGTGCGTGACCCACGTGGAGGTCTCCGCCAGCAATTCGATCTCGCTCTCGTCCACGTGGACGCAGTGGGCGGTGATGGTGCGAGGGCCGAGGATACCCGCGTCGTGCAGCCGCTGGATGACGCGCTTGCCGGACTTGCGCAGGGAGTCCTCCTGGTCGGCCACGTCCTCAGCAGCGTGAATGTGAAAGCCCATCCCGCTCTCCCGTGCCGCTGCCACACAATCGGCGAGGGTTTCATCGGACAGAGTCAAAGAAGCGTGGAGACCAAACGTGGCTGCGATTTGGGCTTTGGACTTGAGGCTTTGGGCTTTCGCGAAGCGCACATTCTCGGCAATGCCCGCCTGCGCCCGCTCTGGCCCATCCCGGTCGGTGACCTCGTAGCAGAGGCAGGCCCGCAACCCCGCTTCCTGCACCGCCTCGGCGATGACGTCGAGCGAGCCGGCGATGCTGTTGGGGCTGGCGTGGTGATCAATCAGCGTCGTCGTGCCGTGGCGGATCGCGTCCACCAGGCAGACCAGCGCCGAGTAGCGCGCGTCCTCCAGCGTGAGCGCCTTGTCCAGCCGCCACCACAGCCGCTCCAGGATCTGGGGAAAGTTGGCCGCAGGCTCGCCAGGAATCGCCATCCCACGGGCGAAGGCCCCGTAAAAGTGGGTATGGGCGCATAAGGAGGCCGGCAGCGCCAGTTGACCCGCCGCGTCCCAGCGCTCGGCAGCGGGGTGACGTGCAATCAGCTCAGCAGTGGAGCCGAGCGCGGCGAGGCGCTCATCTTTGATGAGTAATGCACCATCCTCAATGAGGCGCGGTTGATCGCCTGGCGTGACCAGACGAGCGTGGGTGATGAGTAATTGATGACCTGGCGTTTCTATCGCCATCGGTGTTCCTCCTGTCCCTTTTTCCTCATTATAGTCCGCTTCTCCCGCCTTGTCCAACGCGGACTTTGAGCCCTGAAACTTTTCAAGCCCCCAACAACAGCGAGCCTCGCTCACTCCCGAGTGAGGGCCGCTGTGTCCTTTCAGATCATAGATAAACCAACACGACAGCTTGACAAGTATCGTTGTGCTATGATATACTGTCATCAAGCGGTACGGACTGGTACATACCACAAGCCGCTAATCTCTTCCAGGGAAAGACAGACAGTGGGCCTCGACCGAAACAACCCAACTCCCCTCTACCAGCAACTCAAAGCCCTGCTGGCGACACAGATCGCCGATGGTCTTCTCCAGCCGGACGCCCCTCTTCCCTCCGAGCGTCAACTCTGCGACGAGTTCGGTCTCAGCCGGGCGACGGTGCGTGACGCTCTGCGCGAACTGAACCGCGAGGGCCTGATCCGCACGGTGCCGGGCCGTGGCACTTTTGTAACCGCGCCCCACGTTGACCTGGCCGTCAAGGTCTCTCTGGCCGGTTTCACGACAGATATGAGCAGCCGGGGGGTGACTCCCTCCAGCACCTTGCTCGACGCCAGGTTGGTCGCGTCGCCGTCGCCTGACCTGGTCGAGGCGCTGTGCTTGCAGCCCGGCGATAAAGTGGTCAAGGTCGAGCGGCTTCGCCTGATCAACAATGCCCCGCTGGCTTTGCACACTTCGTATCTCAACTACCGCTTATGTCCACATATCTTGAACCACAACCTGGCGCAGTCGTCGCTGTTCGACCTGCTGCGTCACGAGTATGGCCTGACGCTGGCTCGAGCCGAGGAGCAGGTATATGCAGCCCTGGCGAGCCAGCGCGAGATGGAATTGTTGAACCTTTCGCACCCTGCCGCTGTGTTGCGCACAGAGCGCACGACGTTCTTGGACACAGGCGAGGTGATCGAGTTTTCCTTCGCAGCTTATTGCGGGGAATGGTATCGGTTGAGCATGCTGTTGGAAGGGCCGGATTGATGTTCTATGATCAACATCGTGGTAGTCTCTCACGCCGATCTCGGTGACGCGCTGATCCGGGCAGCCGAGATGATCACCGGCCCGACAGAGGGTCTCTACTCCATCTCTCTTTTTCCTGGTGACAGCCCCGAAAACTTGGAGGAGAAACTGGAAGCGGTATTGCGAGAGATCAAGGGGCAGGACACGCTGGTGCTGATTGATCTATTTGGCGGGACGCCGTACAACGTGGCGGCCCGTCAGGTGCTCAAGGAGAACGTCGAGTGCTTGACGGGGGCGAACCTGCCAATGTTGCTGGAACTGGTCATGTCGCGCGACGATGCTTCGTTGTCGGAACTGGCGGAGGATATTGCTCGAGCGGGGCAGGAGTCGGTCAAGAACCTGGGGCCGATGCTGCGGAAGTAGTGAGTAGACAAGTAGACGAGTGAGAGGAGGTGAATTATCGAAGAATTGGGGCTGATACGGATTGACGACCGTCTGATTCACGGGCAGGTGATCGCGGTGTGGTGCAAGCAGCGGCGTTTCACCCGCATCGTCATCGTGGACGATGGCGTGGCGGCGGATGCGTTCATGCAGGAAGTGTTGCATCTGGCCGCGCCGCCGAACCTCCAGGTGAACGTGTTCTCGGTCGAGGATGGTGTCAAAGCCCTGAACGAAGATACACCTGATCGGGGGACGACGATGGTGCTGCTAAAGTCGCCCCAGGCAGCGAAGCGGCTTTACGATGGCGGGCTAAAGTATAACGCGCTTAACGTCGGCGGGATCGGCAGCACGCCGGGACGCAAGAATGTCTTCAAGAACATTGCCGTTTCGGAGAACGAGGTCATTATCCTCAAGTACCTGATGGACGAGGGGGTGGAGATCACCCTCCTTACTGTGCCAGGCGAAAAGTCTAAAGCGTTCTCAGACCTGGTCGGCAAGTTATAGTTATCAATCAAAAGGAGAAATCCAATGAAAGCGAATAAGAAACAAGTCGGCATGGCCATGATCATCAGCCTGGTGCTGATGTTGGTGAGTTTCGTCATAGTCAAGGCCGCGCCGGCGGCGCAGGAAGAGCCCATACACATAAACTTTTTGATGGCTGCCATCGTTGGCATCCTGTACTATCTGGCTCTCTCCCCCTGGTTCGCCAACCTCGGCTTCACCGTGCTGTACCGCCCGCTCGTCGCCGGGATGCTGGTGGGCCTGGTGATGGGGCGGCTCGGCGAGGGCATCGCCATCGGCGCCAATATCAATGTGCTCTACCTGGGGTGGATCTCAGCGGGAGGCTCGCTGCCCGGCGATCCCGGGCTGGCGGGTTACCTGGGTACGGCGCTGGCGTTGGGGAGTGGGTTGGGCGTGGATGCAGCGCTGGCGGTGGCCGCACCGCTGGGGTTGCTGGGCGGCCTGACCTGGTCGCTGCGTATGTCCCTATGTTCCATCATCCCCCACTGGTCAGACAAGTTCGCCGAGGAGGCAAACATCAAATGGGTGGCGCGGAGTAACTATATCTTTTCCCAGCCGTTTCTGTTTATCATCTACGCCGTGCCGGTCGCGCTGGCGGCGTGGCTGGGCTCGGCTGCGGTGGCAAGTGCGCTGGCGTGGATTGCGCAGCACGCCTTGTGGGTCATGTCGGGGCTGTTTGCGGCCAGCGGTATGCTCGCGGCCCTGGGTATCGCGCTCAATCTCAAGTTTCTCTTTCAGGGCAACGTCTGGCCCTACTTCTTCGTCGGCTTTATCATTACCTCGCCGATGGGCAGCGGCGTGAACCTGATAGCGATGGCGATCATTGGTGTCTGCGTGGCGTTTTTGCACGTGCTGTTCACCCAGGGAATTGCCAGCGAGCAGACGGCCGTGGCCGCTGAGGAGCGCAAAGCGCCTGGGCTGCTCACGCGCCAGGACGTCTTCCAGGGCTGGCTACGCTGGCTCTTTTTCTCCCACTCAACCTACAACTGGGAGCGTATGCAGGGGCTGGGTTTTGTGCATAGTATGACGCCCATCATCAAAAAGCTGTACACGACCCAGGAGGACATCAGCGCCGCGTTGAAGCGCCACCTGGTCTTCTTCAACACCCAGCCGGACATCGGCGGTATGATCCACGGGGTGGTCATCGCGATGGAGGAGGAGCGCGCAGACGGGGCCGACATTGACGACGATGCCATCAACAGTGTCAAGACCGGCCTGATGGGCCCAATGGCGGGCATCGGGGATACGATCCAGCAGGGCATCGTGATCCCCATCGCGCTGGCCATTGGCATGAGTATCGCAGTCGGTGGCGAGTTTGGCGTCGCGACCACCGGCAACATTCTCGGTCCCATTTTCTTCGTCGTCACCATAGCGGCCTTCGTCTGGGGCGTCGGATGGTTGGTCTGGTGGCAGGGGTATCAACAAGGGCGCTCTGCCGTCACCAATATCTTGAGGAGCGGCACGCTCAACCGCGTCATCGTCGGCGCGGGTGTGTTGGGCAACTTTCTCATGGGTGCTCTGGTCGTACAGTTCGTCAGCCTCTCGACCCCGGTGGCATTTATGATTGGCGGCACGACGTTCCAGGTTCAGGCGGTCTTGAATAGTATCATGCCCAGCCTGCTGCCGCTGCTGCTGGTGCTGCTCTTGTGGTGGCTGCTGGCAAAGAAAAACGTGTCGCCCACGACGATCATGATCGTCGTGATGCTGGTCGGTGTGTTGGGTTCCTATCCTATATGGCCGGGCATTGACCCCCATACAGGTGAGGCGATCAAGGTCGGGATCTTTGGTTAGCGTTTGTACCACGTGAAACGTGAAACGTGACAGAGCGTCACGTTTCACGTTCACATTAGACTTTATCGGAAATAAGAATGTTTACCAAACGAGGGGAAAAACTGACAGGATTTACAGGATAAAAACAGAAAGATAATCTTGTTAATCCTGTAAATCCTGTCAAAAGTCTGTTTGTCTGACGTTGCTAAATTATTTCCGATAATGTCTATTGTACGAGCTGGCAACAGAATACAAAGGAGATCAAGGATGATTGGACTCAAAACACATCGTTGGAATCACATCTTTCGCGAGGATGGCAAGACACTCGTCGTCGCGATGGACCACCCGGCTGCGTTCGGCATGATGGAAGGGCTGGAGAAACCGGGTCAGGTCATTCGCAAGATTCGGGCCGGCGGCGCGGATGCCATCTTGACCACTTATGGTGTCGTCACGCGGTTCGCCGAGGAAATCGGAGATATGGGTATCGTGCTGCGCGTTGACGGCGGCGGTTCGTCGTTGGCCAAGGAGCACGGTCCCATGCAGTTGTTGTACAACGTCTACGACGCGCTGCGCGTCGGGGCAGACGCTGTCGCCAGCATGGGCATGCCGGGTTCGATGTACGAGGCAGAGACGCTGCCGTATCTGTCCGAGTTGGTCGCCCAGTGCGCCGAGTGGACCGTGCCCGTGATGGCCGAGATGCTGCCCGGCGGGTCCGAGAACCCGGCCGAGATGTGGACGCCGGAGAATATCGGCCACGCCTGTCGCATCGGCGCAGAGTTGGGCGTGGATTTCGTCAAGACTGCCTACAGCGGCGACGTGGAGAGTTTCCGCGCTATCTGCGAGCGGGTGTACGTGCCCATCGTCGTGCTGGGCGGCAGCAAGTCCAAGGACCCCCGTGACTTACTGAACGGCATCTACGAGGCGATGCGGGCTGGCGCAAGCGGCGTCGCGGTCGGCCGGAATATATGGCGCTATCCTGAACCTGACAAAATGACGGCGGCCATCGCGGCAATCATCCACGAGGACGCGACGGTGGACGCTGCTCTGGAATACCTCACCTGAAATGTGAAGGGTAATTGCGTAATGCGTAATGCGTAATCAGTCACGCACCGCTCATTACGCATTACGTATTACGCATTAGTGAATAAGGAGTCGTCGTGACCCAAACATACAAGCGAGCAGTCTTCGTTGGACCCAAGCAGATACGTTTTGACGACGTGCCCATCCCCGAGCCCGGCTCCCGCCAGGCGCTGGTGCGGGTGAAAGCATGTGCACTGTGTACGTGGGAGCAACGGGAGTATTCCGGCGAGGAGCAGTTCTATCCTCTGGCCGGTGGACACGAGGTCTCGGGCGAACTGGTCAAGCTGGGCGACCAGGTCTATACCAACGCGCAGATAGGAGACCGGGTGATGGCTTCACCGCTGACCCGCTGCGGTTACTGCGAGTCGTGCCGGCGCGGGCTGGACAACATCTGCGACAACAATCGCAAGCACTTTTGCAACACTGATATTCCCGGCCCCGCTGGCCTGGCGGAGTATATTCTCCTCGAAGACTACCAACTCTACAAAGCCAACAACGAGACATCCTTCGAGGAGATCTCTCTGACAGAACCGCTGGCCTGCGTCGTCCGCAGCGTGCGCAAGGCCCAGGTGGAACGAGCGGACAACGTGGTCGTCGTGGGCGCGGGCATCATGGGCCTGTTCCACCTGATACTGGCCAGGCAAATCGGCGCCCGGGTCATCGTCAGCGAGATCAACCCCGAACGGGCGGCCTTCGCCAGGGAGATGGGCGCCGACGCCGTCATTAAACCAACCCAGGATCCCTTCGCCGACCAGGTGAAAGCGTTGACCAATGGCCGTGGCGCGGACGTGATCTTTTGTGCGGTGAGCGTTGCCTCGGCGGTGGAGCAGGCAGTTGATGCCGCCGCCAAGGGAGGGCGCATCCACATCTATGCCAGCATCCATCCGCGCGGCACAAAGATCTCCATTGATCCCAACCCGTTCCACAGCAAAGAGATCGTGCTGACCGGCACGATGAGCCAGGACAAGGAGGACGTGCTCCAGACCGTGCGTATGATCTCCAGCGGGTCGGTTGACCTCAAGCCGTTCATCTCGCTGGTCTTGCCCTTCGAGAAGCTGGAGGAGGGACTACAGGCGGCGCTTCGCCCCGACACGTACCGTGTCATCGTGACAATGTAGCTCGTCCTCGTCGTGCTGAAAACTGCGTGAAACACGGGCGGCTGGCCCAAGTGCCAGCCGCCCGTCCGTCATTTATCTTGCCAGCCCGGTTGTTTTTTTTTCCATCGCTGTGGTATAATCTTGTTATACTCGTAGCGCGCTCGGAGGCAGATACGTGCTTGTTGTCAACTCACTGAGCATCGGTGCTGGCGCCTTTGTCTACAACCTCATGGTCCTCCTGGTGTTGGAGGCGATGGCAGGCGTTGCGCTCATCGAATGGCTCCACATCCACAATCCCGACCAGCGCCGCACTCTGTGGGCCTGCTTGGGGCTACTTGCGCTGCGTATCCCGCTGCTGGTTGGCGAGCCGCTCTGTACGACCATCGTCGCCCCGCTCATCAGCGGCATGGATGTCGCCAGCCTCGTACTTTTGGGGTGGGTCTTTCTGTCCACCGTCCTTGGCCGCCGTGCCACGAGGCTGTATCTAATCTGTGGTTTCAGCGTGACGCTCTTGTGCGTCGCCTTTT
This sequence comes from Anaerolineae bacterium, assembly GCA_030620125.1. The sequence goes on along the minus strand of JAUXFI010000007.1, from coordinate 10,860 downwards.
GCCTGCCAGGGTGGTATCTCACACTGGCACAGTTCCCCAACCTGTCCTACGGCATGCTCTGGCAGCAATCCTTCTGGTACGCGGCGAGCATGCTCCTGGCCCTGACGTTGGTTCTGATCCTGCTGCGGCGGGGGCGACAGGGCGAACACTGGCTGCCGGTGTCTGGCTTCACGCTTCTTGGCCTCGGCTTTGCTGTGTTGTACGCCGGATCGCTGTTCCTGACGACCGGTCGGTTTGGCGCAGAGTTCCCGGCCACTCTGATCGGGGTGGGACGGCTGATCAACCTGATAGGCTACCCCCTCTTTACCATCGCTGTTTATCGCAGAGCCGTACGGGACCTGGGTGCCTATCGCCAGGAATTGCAGGTCATGAGCGAAGAGTCCCTACGCCAGACACAGGAATTGCTCTTTCTCGTCGAGGCCAGCCGGGCCCTTGGTGAATCCCTCGACCTGACTACCATCCTTCACCGCGTAGTTGAAAGCACGACTATGGCCCTGGACGCAGACCGCGCCGCCATCTTTCTGATCAACCACGATGAACCTGAAACTATCCACCTGGCCGCTCAATATGCTCTCCTGCAACGCACAAAGCAACCAGCTACGCAAGCGAGCTTCGCCCTCGCCGAACAGCCTACGCTCGACTACGCGGTGCGACGGCGCAAGGCATTGCTCCTCAACGTCGCGGCCGGCAATCCACGCCTGCAGGCCCTGTACGGGCTGCTCGGCAGCCAGGAAGCCGGCCCGACCATCGTGCAGCCGCTCCTCCGCCACCGTCGCGCGTTGGGCGCGCTGGTCGTGGGAAACGAACGCAGCCAACGCGCCTTTGGGCCAGACGATAGCCGGCTGTGCCAGAGCATTGCTGTGCAGGTCGCTGCGACTATAGATAACGCCCGCCTGTATCGTAACCTGGAGGCACAAACCAATTACCTGGCCGAGTTGCTGCACGCACAGGAAGAGGAAGCACGCCGGAGAACAGCTATTCTGGAAAGCGCCTCCGAAGGAGTGATTGTCAGCGACAGGGAAGGTCACATCATTGTCGTCAATGCCGCTGCTGAACACATCCTGGGCGCGCCCCGTCAACGTTTGCTGGGACGTTCGCTGGAAGGCCTGATGGTCCGCATAACGTCTGACTCACAATTCGATTGGGGACAAATCGCCAGGTCTGGCGCCGTGCTCCAGACAGTGTTCGAATTGGAAAACAAGGTCGTACAAGTTAGTGCAGCCCCTGTCCTCACGCCGGCTGGCGATCAACTGGGCGCTGTGACCATTCTGCACGACATTTCCAAAGAAGTCCAGGCCGAAAGGGCAAAGAGCGAGTTCGTCACCTCCATCTCCCACGAGCTACGTACTCCGCTCACAGCCATTCAGGGATACGCCGAGGCTCTCAGCAGCGGCATGATCGGAGCCGTGAGCGAGGCTCAGTCCCACTTCCTCACGATCATCCGTGGCAATGCGTTGCGTATGGTCAGCCTGGCCGACAATCTCATCGCCATCTCTCAGCTCGAGAAAGGATACCTCAAACTGGAGTATGGAGAAACCGACCTGCACCTGCTCGTTGGCAATACCCTACTTGCCTTCCAGCGCCAACTCGTGGATCGCCAACTGGAGGTTAGTCTGGAGCTCGACGAGAGTCTGCCCCTGATTGAGGCAGACCCAGCGCGAGTGCGACAGATACTGGACAACCTGGTCAGCAACGCGATCAAGTTCACCTATCCCGGCGGGCACATTACCATTGCCGCCGAGCCTTTGCGTGACAATGGAGATCAACAGCCGACGTACTGCGCCTTACGGGTCTCGGACACCGGCATTGGCATCTCTGCTGAAGAACAGGCTCTCATCTGGGAACGCTTCTACCGCCCCACGAACCCCTTGGCCGTAGAGGCCAGTGGATTGGGAGTGGGGCTCTCTATTGTCAAATCGCTGGTCGAAGCACACGGCGGGCGGGTGTGGCTGACGAGTACTGCCGGCGAAGGTAGCACATTCACCGTGCTGTTACCCGTCAAGCGCGCTCAACCGATTAGCGGACTCGAATTGGGCGACGAATTGACCGCCGACTGACTTTGGTGTACAATCAGATCAAGCTAGGGCTATTGCCCAGCACAAAAATCGAGCGGCAAATGGTCAACAGCCAATGACACTTTTAAGAGATTTTGTCGAATTGATCACTGTTCCGCCTGGTGACCTGGTCTACTACCTGGTGACATTGTTCGCCATCCAGCTCATACTGGGAGTAGCATTCGGGCACTGGAGTCGCCACCGCCGCGATCCGGCTGCCATACGGCTGCTGGTGATGGCCGTGGGTTTGACCCTTGCGAGCACGCTGCTGATGCTCGTCGCTGTACTTGACCGCGTCGGAGTGCTATCGGCCAACGTGGTTCTGCCTCCGCTTGAACGTTTCCTCAACCTCGCCACCGTGCTGCTGGTTGTTTGGGCGCTCCTGCCGATTCTGGAGCAATACTCTCGCCTGGGCGTGGCGTTGTTGCTCATCACACTCCTGATAACTGCCGGCGTCTATGCGGCCTTCGCCGCTCTCTGGCCACAAGCCGAAACCCAGTTCAGCACCTACAACGGCTATTGGCAGGAGACAGTGTGGGAATTCTCCACCCTGGCGGTTCTTGCGCTGGCCCTCATCGCTGGCGTGGTGTGGCGCGAGGGCGATTGGGGCTTGCTTACGTGCCTGTTTGCCATCTGGCTTGTTGGACATGGCCTACAGTTCGCCTTCCCGATTACCGACTCTGATACCGCCGGATGGGTGCGGCTGGCCAATCTGGCTGCACTCCCGCTTCTGGCTGCCCTCGTCTACCGCCGCGCGCTGGGCGTGTCCCTGGCCGCCCACGAGGGCACTGCTCTGGAATTGGTCGGCATCCTGGATGCTGCCCGGCGCATTGAGACGGCTCGCGACGTTGAGGTTGCTCTGGGATTGGCGGCCTCATCTATCGCGCGCGCGCTGAGAGCCGACATGGTCGCCATCGGCTTTCCGTCCTCCAAACCAGCCAAGGGAATACGCATCGTCGCTCTTCACCCTCCGACCGGCCCGATGCTGGCGCATCAAGAACCGACATTGCTCGTATCCGACTATCCACTGCTGGCTACTGCTTCCCAGACTGGCCGGTTGCAGTCCGTGAGTACTCCGCGTAAGGACTCCGCCGTCCCTGCCTTGTACAGCCGCCTGGGCTTTGAGCGGCCTGGGCCTTTGCTGGTGCAGCCTCTGACCGATAGAGGAACCCTGCTGGGTATCATGCTGATCGGAAACCCGATCTCCCAGCAGCGTTGGACGGTGCAGGACGAACAGGCTGTCCAGGCCGTAGGCACAGCGATAGCGGCGTCGCTCGTCGGCGCTCGTCGCCGGGCGACCACCGACCACAGCGCCGAGCTGCAAAAGGTGCTCAGCGAAGCACATCATCTGGCCCAGCGAGCGGCTGAATTGGAAGACCAAGTGGAGCAAGAGCGGCGACGAGCTGAAGAACTGGACACCAAGCTGCGTCTGCGAGAACATGAAGCTGTAGCTCAGAGTCAGACTGCAGCCGAAGTTGTCATCTGGCAAGAGGAGATACGCGGGTTGGCCGAGTCTCGCGCCATGTTGGAAGCCGAGTTGAGCGAGTGGAGAGAGAAAGCAGAGCAATTCGCTCGCTCGGAGGCCGATTTGCAGAACCAAGTGGCACAGGCTCAAGCCATGCTTCAGGAAGCACAGAGCCAGGAGACATCGCAGTCCCCATCGGCGCAATCCGCCGACGGCGGGCTGGGCGGTATCGTGGTGGGTGACGAACAAGGCAACATTGTCCTGGTCAGCCAGGGTGCTCAGTACCTCATAGGCCAGTCCCGTTCGACGCTGGTGGGTGCGTCTTTCCAGACCCTGTTCACCGAGCCCTTGTGGGGCCAGACAGTCAGCCAACTCTTGCAGGAGGAGACCCAGACTGGCGACGTTGCTACAATCACCCTCAACCTGGATGGGCGGACGATGCGGGCAGAGTTGACCCGCCTCCCAGATGATTGCGGTTGGCGCGGGACGCTGGCTTGTCTCCTTTACCCAGAGGAGGGATTGGCGCTCCAAAGCGAGATGGTGGCCTCGTTGATCCAGGAACTCCGCACGCCGATGACCTCTATCACCGGCTACACAGATCTCTTGTTGAACGAGGCCGTGGGCATCATCGGCGAGATGCAGCGCCAGTTCTTGCAGCGGGTCAAGGCCAACATTGAGCGCATGGGAAGGCTGCTCGGCGATCTGATAAGAGTGACCACCATAGACGCTGGACTGCTCTCGCTTTCACCGGGGCCTGTCAACGTCATCAGTGTCCTCGAGGATGCGATCATGTCGCTGGCTGCCCAATTCAGCGAACGCAAACTGGCGGTGCAACTTGACATGCCGCCCGAATTGCCGCCCGTGCATGCGGATCGAGACAGTCTCTACCAGATCGCATTGAACCTCCTGTCCAACGCCGGTCAATGCTCAGAGCCAGACACAGAGGTACTGGTCCGTGCCCGGCTGGAAGAGCACGACGACCAGGTTTATGGCCTGCCCGCCTACCTGTTCATATCCGTGACCGACACGGGAGGAGGCATAGCTCCTGAGGATCAGCGCCGGGTCTTCCAGCGCCTCTACCGGGCCGACAATCCCCTCATCGCTGGCCTGGGTGAAACAGGAGTCGGTCTATCCATTGCCAAAGCGTTGGTCGAAGCGCACGGAGGACGCATCTGGGTGGAGAGTAAAATGGAGGTGGGCAGTACCTTTAGCCTTATCCTGCCGCTGTCGTCCGAGGATAGCAATGGCGATGACCTGTGGTCTGAGTCTGGGAATGGCGAGACTGGAGAAGAGCGGTGAGTGAGCAAGCACGCCCTGCCGTGAGCTGGCCCACTGGTATGGGGCAACTGCTGGTGGGCCTCGTCGCCACGCTCATCAGCGTGAGCATGCTGTTGGGCGGTTTCCTATTGAGCCAACTCGACATGTCAGGCAAACGTTTGCCTCCCACCCAGGTGGTTGCTGTGCTCCCGCCCTCACCCACGCCGTTCCTTCCTACAGCCACCCCCTCTCCTTCCTCTACGCCGTCTCCCTCTCCTCCGCCATCTGCGACAGAAACCCCCGTCTCGCCGACGCCTGTTCCTTCCGAGTCGCCTACCGAGCCCTCGCCCTTGATGCCCAGTTGCTCGCGACCTCCGGGGTGGATTGTATATGTCGTGCGACGGGGTGACACACTCGCTGGCCTGGCCTGGCGGACTGGAACCACCTCCCTTGCGTTGATGCGGGCCAACTGCCTGAGCACGACGACAATCTACGTCAATCAAAAGCTCTACCTGCCTTCGACCTTGTACGTCAGCCCCACGCCACTGCCTTTTCCCTGCGGCCCGCCTTTAGATTGGGTCATATACATCGTGCAACGGGGCGACACCCTCTACTCCCTCTCCCGCCGCTACAACGTGGGCATTGACGCTATCAGGCAAGCCAACTGCATGAGTGGCTATACCATCTACGCTGGGCAAGCACTCTACGTCCCGCCTCTGCCACCCACGCCTACGTGCCAGCCAACCGTCACCCCGACGCCATCGTCTACGCCATTCCCCAGCCCGACGCCCTCGCACACACCTGTCTGGCCAACACCCACGCTGACGCCAACGCTGACACTGCCTCCGACGCTAACTCCGACCCCAAGTCTGACGCCTACCTTCACAGCCACTCCCACCCCGACCTATATCCCCATAACCCCTGAGACCTCCACTCCCACTCCTACGCCGACGCTCACCTTCACACCCACACCCAGCGAGACGCCCATCCCAACGGCGTCTTTCACGCCTACACCCACGTACACATTGACCCCCACGCCAACGGAGACCTCCACGTCCACGTCCACACCGACCTCTACCTCAACCCCCTCCGGTTAGCAATTCCCTCGTCTGCCTCGGGGACTGCCCCGTGTGATTGAGGTACTCGGTCCCCAACACCAGACGCTGCCATTGTTCTCGCCACAAAGGACTGGTAATAGCCGCTTCGTGTGGTATAATACATCCGTTCTGCCTGGGTAGACTGGATGGAAGAGACACGGACGATATGCAACGTTCCCTGAGCCGCTTTTTGGAGGGGCTGACCTTAATTGTAATCCTGGTGCTGGTGACCGTAGTCAGCCATTGGGTCATCACCACTGCGCCGGGGGTTGCCCAGGCACTTGCCACAGTGACCCCCACCGCCTGGCCTACAGAGACATCCACGCCGACAGCCACGCCCACCCACGCGCCCACCGATACCCCCGCCCCTACGCTCACTACCATGCCCACTCACACTCCCACGTCGACTTCCACTCCCACCCCCAACTCACCTATCGCACTGCCCGATCCGCCTGTCATCCTGACTAGCCCCAACCCTGACGCTACGGCCCAGCCGCTGCCTATTCCAGAGCAAATGCCGCTGGTGGAACAACCCGGCAACGTGATCAACATTCTTCTGCTGGGCTCCGATCGGCAGCTCACCAATAGTGTGGGGTGTACCGACGTCATAGTCGTCGCCAGCATCAACCCTGATCTCCCCTCTGTCTCGCTCCTCTCAATCCCCCGCGATTATTATGCCTGGATTCCCAGCCACGGCTTTGACAAGATCAACACAGCCTACAACTATGGAGACCGCAACGGCTACCCTGGCGGTGGCCCTGGGCTGCTCAAGGCCACCATCGAGTACAACTTGGGGATACGGATTCATTACTACGTGCGGACCAGCTTTGACGGCTTTGTCAGAATCGTGGACACACTGGGGGGCGTAGACGTGGCCGTGGAATGTCCCTTGTCCGATACCTTCCCGGACCCCTGCTCACCCACCGGCCAGACTGACGTGGACTGGCTGCCGGGTATCCACCACCTCGGCGGCCAACACGCGCTCTGGTACTCCCGCTCTCGCTGGAGCACCAGTGACTTTGATCGCAACCGCCGCCAGCAGCAAGTCCTCCGGGGCCTGTACCGCCAGATACTGACCCTGGACATCATCCCCAAGATTCCCGAGATATGGGGAGCACTGGGCGAGAACGTCGTCACTGACCTGGGGTTAGATGAACTGCTCTACCTGGGGGGCATCGGTTCGCGGCTGGATATGGTGAACGTAAAGAGCCGTTTTGTGGGACGGACCGTCGTACAGGCGTGGACTGCCCCGAATGGGGCCTACGTGCTGGTCCCCAACTACGAGGCCCTGCCTGGCCTGATCAGCGAGGCATTGGCACCGCCGGCCGGCGGTCGCGCACAACAGCGCGCCTTCCGGGTCGAGGTGTGGAACGCCACACCCTACGAGGGGTTGGGTCACGTGGCGGCCGAAAGACTGCGCTGGGAGGGTCTCGAGGTGGTGAGCGTCGGTGGGGCCGATGGGGCCTACCCGCGCACGCTGATCGTGGATTTCACCACCACCGCCAAGGGCTCACCCCTCTCTCGGCTGGTGCACCTCTACAAGCGTGACGCCGGCGATATCATCTCCCAGCCGACCGAGGGCAGCGAGGTGGACTTTCGGGTCATACTCGGCTCCGACTACAACCCTTGCACCGCGACCAAAGCCTACTGATAGCGCGCCTTTGGGCACGCTGCAGTGCGTCGTGAGTCAGAGCAGCCCCTTCTCAGCCTCGTGCTCGTGGGTCTGCAGCGCTGGAAGAATCACGCTAAAGGTGGTTCCCTCTCCTTCCTCACTGGCGACGTAGATCTGTCCCCCGTGCGCCTCAATGATTGCCCTGGTTACGTACAGCCCCAGGCCAAGCCCCCGCACATCCTCGGCCGGCATATTCGTGGCTCGGTAAAAGCGACCAAAGATCTGCTGCTGGCTCTCAGGGGAGATGCCTATGCCAGTATCTATGACTCTGAGCATCACTTGACCGTCTTGCGCGGACAGTCGCAGTATCACGCTGCCACCAGCCGGTGTGTACTGCCAGGCATTGCGCACCAGGTTGATGACCGCCCAGCGCAGCCGTCTCGTGTCTACATTCACCAGAGGCAGGTCGGCAGGAGTCTGCACCTGGAAGACCAGGCCCTTCCTATCCATCTGCGGACGCCATTCCTCGGCTACCTCTTCGACGACGTTGGATAGTAATACCGGTCGTTGCTGCAACCCTAGCCGCCCCCCCGCTTCCATCTCTGAAAAGTCCAGCAGTTCATTGATCATCACCGTCAGGTTGTCGGTGTGACGGTTAATTGTCTCCAGGAAACTATGCTGTTCCTCGTCGGATATTCTGTCGTCGCCTACGAGTAAGAGTTCGCTGCACGCTTTGATCACCGCCAATGGCGTGCGCAATTCGTGCGAGACGTGGGTGATAAAAGCATCCTTGAGTTGCTCCGCCTCGGTCTCGGTCGTCACGTCCCGCAGCACGATCACGGTACCCAGAGGCTCTCCATCATCCGTCCGGACAGCCGCAGAGTGGGCACTGATTATCTTCCTGCCCACCTGGAAGCACCGCCGCTCCAGAAGCCCCGGATTCGGTTGGACGTTTGAGACCCGATCGTAGTCTCCTGAGGAGAGTTCGCGCAGTGGGCCAAACGGAAAGCTGGCGGCCATCCCGTCTAACAAAACCCCAGCCGCCGCGTTCAGAGGAATGAAATCCCCATTCACGTCCTCCAGCAACACGCCGTCGCCCATGCTGGAGAGGATCGCCCGCAAGCGACTGGCGGACTCCTTATAGGTCTCTAGCAGCTTCTCCAGCGTGCGGGTCCGCTCCACTTCCGCAGCGTATGACATGCGCGCCAGGCGGCCGAGGGGGCGGGTGGCGAACTGCGACGGCCCGAGGATCTTGCTCTGGATGTTGAGACCAAAGCGTCGCAGTCGTTGAGGCCATTCAGGATGCTTCTTGGGTTGTTGCTCTCGTGTCACTGGAAATTCTGCCCTCAGGGCGTGGCAAAGTAGGCCAAAGCCTGGCGCACTCGCTCCTCGACGGATAGATCCTCATCTCGCGGCAGACTCTGGAGCGCTGCCTGCGCCTCGACCAGGCTAAAGCCCAGGCCAGTCAGCGCGGCGATGACCTCGGCGTCTGCGTCACTCAATAGGGGTGCTCTCGTTACCTCAGTGGAGATGATCTTGTCCTGCAGGTAAAAGATGATCGCCCTGGCGGTCTTCGGCCCGATGCCGGGCACACGAGACAGCAAGCCCGGCTCTTCCTGCACCACAGCCTGGCGGAGCGCGTCCGGCGAAACGGTGCCCAGCAGTGCCAGCGCGACTTTGGGGCCGACCCCGGAGACGCTCAACAACAGTCTGAACAGTGCTAACTCATCCTCGGTGAGAAATCCGTACAGGGTCAGTTCGTTTTCGCGCACGTGCAGGTGGGTGAATAGCTCCACCGGTTGGCCCACGTCATCCAGTTGTTCCAACACACCAGAGGGTACGCGCACCTGGAGACCAATCCCCCCCGCGCGAACCACCACGTTATCTTCTCCGATGCTCCACACTATCCCGCTGAGTCTGGCGATCATCCTGTATCCTCCCCTTGCCCCCCCTCAGTCCCCCCCAATTCTGGGTGGGGGAAGGACTAGCCTCCCCCAAAGTTGGGGGCGGGAGTGGGGGCTGCCTCGGAGAGCGCGAGCAAGCGAGCCGAGTGCAGGTGACAGATGGCGACGGCCAGCGCGTCGGCCGCGTCGTCGGGGCGCGGTGGTTCCGCCAATTCCAACAACAATCGCACCATCTCCTGCACCTGCGCCTTGTCCGCGCCCCCGTAGCCGGCCACGGCCTGCTTGATCGTCAGCGGCGTGTATTCGGCCACGTCCAGCCCCGCATCGGCCAGGGCCAGGAGCACCACGCCACGCGCCTGTCCCACGCTCATCGCCGTGCGCACGTTGCGGCTGAAAAAGAGTTCCTCCACCGCAGCCGCATAAGGCTCCCACTCCGCCGCCAGTGCCCTTACCGACCGGTAGATCAACTGCAGGCGAGCGGGAAGGGGCAAATCGGCTGGCGTCTTGATCACACCGAACGCCAGCGATCTCAAGTCCCCCCCCGTCTCCTCCACCACGCCGTAGCCCGTGATGGCAGTGCCGGGGTCAATGCCGAGTACGCGCATCTGGGATCACGACGAGGTCTCGTACTTGGCCATCATCTCGTCGCTGATGTTCAGATTGGAGTAGACCTGCTGCACGTCGTCCAAATCCTCCAGCGCCTCGATGACGCCCATTACCTGAAGAGTTTTCCTTTCCTCCAGTTGCATCGTTGTCTTGGGCATCATCGCCATCTCGGCTGTCTCAAATTGAATGCCTGCCTCCTCCAACGCCTGTCGCACTGCCTGGAAGTATTCCAGTTCAGTGTAGACTTCGATCAGGTCATCGCCGAACTCGACGTCCGCGGCCCCTGCCTCTACCGCGACCTCAAAGATGGTATCCTCGTCCGCTCCGTCAGGCGTGATGGCGATGTACCCCTTGCGCTCGAATTGCCAGGCGACGGCGCCCGCGTCAGCCAACGTCCCACCCTGCCGGCTGAGGATGCGGCGGACATCGGAGACGGCGCGGTTCTTGTTGTCGGTGAGCACCCGCACCAACAGGGCGACCCCGTTGGGAGCGTACCCCTCGTACGTCACCTCCACCAATTCCTCGCCTTTGAGTTCACCGGTGCCGCGCTTGATGGCCCGCTCGATGTTGTCCTTGGGCATGTTGGCGGATTTAGCCCTGTCCACGGCCAGGCGCAGATTAAAGTTAACGTCGGGGTCACCTCCCCCTTCGCGTGCTACAATGGTGATCTCTCTCCCCAATCGGGTAAAGATTTTACCTCGCTTGGCATCTGTGGCGGCTTTCTTGTGCTTGATGGTTTTCCATTTACTGTGACCGGACATACGTTACCCTCCACTGCTATTTGGATTACGCATTACGCATTACGCATTAGATTATACCACCGTGCGCCCTGGTCATGCAAGCGCAGCCAGTGCTAGATCTTGCA
>JAUXFI010000030.1 GCA_030620125.1 Anaerolineae bacterium | reverse complement strand
GATCACGGGAACCGATCAGGGCATTTATGCCGAGGTCGAGCCCCATCCCACCGCGCTGGTATTGACCTCGACCACGCTCGATGGCGAGAAACACGGCCCCTATGAGATTCCCATGGAGCACAAGGCGCTGTTGGAGGAGGCCCAGCGTGGCGGCTTCTGGAGCTACATCGCCGGCGTCGCCTACCAAATCCTGACCCACTACCACGTGCGCGGCCTGGTGATCAACAACTATAGGACCGACCTGCCGATCAAGAAGGGGCTTTCGTCGAGCGCGGCGATCTGCGTCCTGACGGCGCGGGCGTTCAACCGTGTCTATGACCTAAAGATGACCACCCGCGGCGAGATGGAACTGGCCTACCAGGGCGAGATCACGCCCCCCTCCCGTTGCGGGCGTATGGGCCAGGGTTGCGCCTTTGGCAATCGCCCTGTGCTGATGACCTTCGACGGCGACCACCTGGACGTGACCGAGCTGCAGGTGCCCGAGGACATGCATTTTGTCATCGTGGATTTGCAGGCCCAGAAGAACACGATGGAGATCCTGGCCCGGCTGAACCGCTGCTATCCCTTCGCCGAGAACAAAGTCGAGCGGGGCGTGCAAGAGCTGCTGGGGCCGATCAACAAGCGGATCGTGCGCCAGGCCATCGAACCGCTCCAGGCGGGGGACGCCAAGCGGCTGGGCGCGCTGATGGGCGAAGCGCAGGCCTTCTTCGACCGTTACGCAACCCCGGCCTGCCCGGAGGAACTGACCGCCCCCGTCTTGCACCGAGTCTTGAACTATGAGCCGCTCAAGCCACACTTGTGGGGAGGAAAGGGCGTCGGCTCGCAGGGCGACGGCACCGCGCAGCTCGTCGCGCGCAGCGAGGCCGACCAGCAGGCGATAATCGAGATCATCGAGCGCGACCTGGGGATGCCCTGTCTTACGCTGACGCTGCGCACCGAGCGGAAGGTACGCAAGGCCGTTGCTATTACATCGGGCGGCCGGCGTACTATCTGGAGACGCTGCGGACATTCCGGCAAGCGTAAAACGCAAAACGTGATGCGTGAGAGAACAGCATAGCATCTGAATCACGTGTCACGTTTCATGCATCACGGCTGGTTTCTCTCCACCACCAGCAGGTGTGAAAGGGCAAAGGCGCGCAGCGGAGTGCGCTCAAAGGCGTATGTGATGGCACGCAAGACCCGTCCCAGACCGGGGGCGCGGGCGACGATGTTGTCGTAGCCGGGAAAGACCTGCCTGTGGTGGACGATACGCGCGGGGAGCCTGTCGAAGAGGCGACGCAGGCCAGCGGCGGTGTAAGCGCGGACGTGGGGAGCCAGCCGGTCGCGCAGCGGCGTGGGCAGCCAGTTGACCAGCGGCACGTTGCCAAAGCGGTAGCGCCCGCGCCAGAAGATACCGTGCGTCTCGAAGGGATAGAGCCGGTTGGGAACAAAGACGACGATGTGCCCGCCGGGCCGGGTCACGCGCACCATCTCGACCACGCAGGCCCGGTCGTCGGCGACGTGCTCCAGCACCTCGTGAGAGAAAACGACGTTAAAGGCGGCGTCGTGGAACGGGAGGCGCTCGCCCGGCGACTGAACCACGCCAGCAGCCCGCTCCCGCGCCTCCACTGCTCGCTCGAACTCGATCTCGACGCCAAAGACGTGGGGAGTCTCGCGTAGAAAGGCTGCCGTGTACATCCCCACCCCGCAGCCCACGTCGAGCACGGCTTGTCCCTCCAGCGGCGCCCAGCGGCACACCATCTCAAAGCGCCGTTCCTGCCCCGCCCGCCAGACGTAGGAGGGGTGGCCGCGAGTGGCAGCCTTGTCGGACGATGCGGCAAATCCCTGGTCTACAGCAACCATCCTACTACGCCCTGGATGACGTAGCCCAGCGCGATCAAGAGGCCGGTCATCAGATGTATCAGGACAGTGGCCGCGTTGGCCGGGATCAACTCCTGAGGGTGATCGTAATGCACGCGGGTCACGCGATACGCCATGACGGCCAGGGGCAGCGTCAAAAGGCCCAGCAGCGCAAAGGGCGTGACCCCGCCGAACAGGACTCCCGCCAGCAGCGACAGGTAGACCGTCGCCAGCAGCAGCCCGTAGACAGTGGCGGCCCGCTTCCGGCCCAGCCGCACGACCAGGTGGTTCTTGCCCACGATGGCGTCGGCCGGCATGTCCTGGAACTCGTTGATCCACAACACCAGCGCGATGAGCAGCGCTACCGGCAGCGACGCGATCACCGGCTCCCAGGATACCGTCTGTGTCTGGACGTAGTAACTACCCAGCACCATCAGGGGGCCGAGGTTGAGTCCCACCAGCAACTCGCCCAACCCCGTGCGGGCCAGCCGAACAGGCGGCGCGGTGTAGAAAAAGCCGGTAAAGACGCCGATAAGCCCCAGCCACAGCACCCACGGGCCGAGAGCGCGCGTCAGCGCCAGCCCGATGAGCGCGGCGACGACAAAGAACCCGATGCCTTGCCAGAGGAAGGTCTTGGGCTTGACGATCCCCATCTGGATGAGGCGGCTTCCACCCGTGAAGGGATTGGCGAACTCGGTGTTGACCTCGTCGGAGCCCCATTTGTGGTCAAAGTAGTCGTTGGTCATATTGGTGCCGGCGTTGATGCAGACGGCGCCGATCAACGTCAGCAACAAGTACCATAGATTGAACGTATCGGCGCGCGCCCAGGCGATGGCAACCCCCAGGCAGACGGGCACCAGGTCGGCGGTGAAGAACGGTGCGCGCAGCTTGACAATCCACAAAGGTAGCATTTTGGCAGTAGGTTGTTTTGCGGTCACGACGTTGCCTCCAAAGTTAATCTCTGACGCGAGCCATCACGTGGACATCCACGTATTTCCCCTCCTGGAGCGGCACTATACCACAAAGGGGTGCAGTTCGCAACACCAACACACCATCATCGCTCCTCAGCGTCTGCGCTCCACCATGTATGCGGCCTCGTCCTTGGCCTTCTTCAGATAGCACAAGGTTGGCATGTTCACTGGATTTTCCTCTCGGCTGAGTGGATAAAGCAGGAGGGGTCCTCGGCCAGATAGTCGCCGGTGGTAGCCCAGGCCCGCCCCCGGCAGCCGCCGCAGAGTCGCCTGTACACGCACGCGCCGCAGTCTCCTTGCAGTCGTTTCTCCCGCTCGCGCAGGTGCTTAAAGACGGGCGAGGTGGCCCACAAGGTCGGGAAGGGCGTCTGGCGCACGTTGCCGCAATTCACCTCGACGAAAGGGCAGGGCCAGACATCGCCGTTGGGCTTGACGTAGACGAAACCGCGTCCCGCGCTGCAGCCGTGGAAGACCGTCTCCGCCAGGCGCAGGAGCGGGCCGCTGCGGATACCAGCCCGCTGCAGCAGGAAGGGCCAGTACTGGGGGCCTGCTACCGGCTCCATGATAGCCCGGGTAGTGCGTTGCGCCTGGGCCATGAAGCGGATCAGGCGCTCGTTAGCGCCCAGGTCCAGAGCGGCTCCCTCAATGTTCCGGCCTCGTCCCACCGGCACCAGTTGGTACATCAAGAGGATGCCTGCCCCCAGTTCATCAACCAGGGCCATCAGTGGCTCCATCTGATCCAGGTTGTATTCCATGGCCGTGATGTTGATGTGCAGCAGGATGCCAGCCTGTCGCAGGGCGCGTATTCCCTGCAGGGTGGCCTCGAATGTGCCGGCTTGGCCGCGCACAAAGTCGTGGGTCGCGGCGTCAAAGCCGTCCAGGCTCACGGCGGCGATCACCACGCCGTAGTGGCGCAGGCGGCGGGCCACCGTTTCGTCAACGAGGGTGGCGTTGGTGGCTATCGTGTTGACAAAGCCCAGGGCCTGGGAATAGGCCAACAACTCGAAGAGATCGGGGCGCACCAGCGGCTCGCCGCCGGTGAAGGCCATCATGCGGAACTCGCTCACCTCGGCCAGTTGATCCAAAAGCCGTTTGGCCTCGCCGGTGGTCAACTCGTCGGGCGCGGGTTCTCCGCCAGAGGCGTGGCAGTGGATGCAGCGCAGGTTACAGGCGGCGGTCATCTCCCAGACAGGGTGGGCCGGGAAGCCGATGCAGCCCATGCCCCGTGACCCGGCGGCCCCGGGGAGGCACTTTAATCCGTAGGTGAAAAGCCAACGCGGCAACTCGCGCCCACGTACAGCGCGCTCATCGCTTGCCGGAGGATCAGGCTCGGCGGCCACCAGAAGGGGCGCACCTTGCGCCTGGGCCGTCTTCCCCACTCTTGCGACCATTCGTCCACCCGGTCAACCCTCAAAGACAAAGGCGAGGATGTAGGCCATCGTGGTACCCAGGTTCACCACCAGGTTGGCGGCGCAGAGTTTCTCCAGGGTGGGCCGATCCTGCCAGCGCCCGCGTGCTACCTGCACGACCAGGATCAGCGAGAGGGCCAGGATGGGCAGGTAGAACCACAAAGCCAACGTAGGAACGCCGTGCCGCATTGAGAGCAGTATTGTTATCCAACTTTCCAGGCTGACGAGGCTATAGAGGTGGGAAGCCCGCTCTGGCCCCAGACGCATCACCATGTTGGCCTTGCCCGTCGCCAGGTCGGCCGGGTAGTCGGGGAATTCGTTGAGCAGGATCACGTTAAAGATGGTGAGGCCGATGGGGATCGCCAGCCAGTTGACGAGCGGCACTATCTCTCTCGCTTGTAGATAGTAGCTCGTCGCCACCGGCAGCCAGCCGTAGCAGAATGCGATCCACAACTCGCCCCACCCTCTGGTCACCCAACGCACCGGCCGCGTCGAATAAAAGAATCCGCCCAACATGCCGAGAGCGCCGAGGGGGATGGTCCACGGCCCCGTCCGGTAGCCCAGTTGGAGGACCAACCCGACCCCGCCGGCCAGGGGCAGGCTGACCAGCGAGGCCCACAGAGCGGCGCGGCGGGGCAAAAGTCCCTGCTGTAACACTCGGGAGCCTCCGGCGAAGCGGTTGGAACCCAGGCGGGTGGAGAGGGAGTCCTCCTCGTAATCCCAGTACTCTCCGGCGTAGTAGGTGGACAGCATGATGAGCACCACACCCAGCGTGCCCCAGGCACAGACATCCCAACGGAAAGCTCCTTCCAGCCGCCAGGCCAACACCCCGCCCAGAATAAACGGCAACACGCCCACGGAGTGGAACGGCAGGCGGGAGAGAGTCAGCCAGGCGTGCAGCTTTTCACCTGTTCTGGATGCATTGTTGTTTCCTCCAGAGTCGTCAAATGACGATTCGACAAAACCGCACTTTGGCATTGCTCACCTTTTCTTTTGTGGTAGAATGATTGCAGCTTCAAGCTGCTTTGCATCGTCACCGAGATAAGGGAGGAAGCAAGTCCTTTGAGAGACAGGCAAAGTATAACCAGTTCCATATACAAGTCAATTTGCACCACCGCCCTATCGGGTCTCCCAGGCCCCTCCCGTATGCTTATCGTCGCCTTTGCTCGACCATACCGCTGATGAGAAAGCCAAAATGAAAACACACACGCTGTTTGTTATGTTTATCCTGCTGACTGCCCTGACCTGGAGCGGGTCTATCCCTCACTCCCTAACCTTCGGCCCGGCCCCCGACTTTACCCTCGACAGCCTGAACGGCGACGCGGTCACGCTGAGCGACCTGGAGGGGCCGTTGGTGATGCTCGACTTTTGGGCCACCTGGTGCGGCCTGTGCGTCGAAGGACTGTCTCACTTCCAGCAACTGCACGAGCGTTACGCCAGCCAGGGCGTGGTTGTGCTGGCAATCAACGTCGGAGAGATCCGGGACGAGGTGAGCGACTTTATGAACGACCACGACTACACTTTCACCGTGCTGCTCGATACCGACGACAGTGTCAAAGATACATACGGCGTGTGGGGTATCCCCCACATGGTCATCGTGGATCGGGAGGGAGAGATCCACTACGTACCCGGCGGGCCAGATGATGTCGAGGACGCGCTGCGCCAGTTGCTGGAGGAGTAGGCAAAGTTCTCTTGCTTCTCCTCGCGTCTCCTTGTATAATGGAACACAGGAGGGGATGATGATCGGTTTGTATCCCTTGTGCTGGCGGCACAGAGCAACAGTCCCTCGCCTGACAATTATCCTCGTGGAGGTTTCCCCATGAAGACGCCACGGAAGCAGGTAGACTTTGCGACACCTCTCGGCCGCGCGATCATATTCTTTGTACTGGCGGTCGCTGTAGCCGTTTTCCTCGTTGCCCACGTCCTGGCCTGGCGCTGGGCGCGTGAGCCGTTCCTGGGGCTGCTGCTGGAGCCCACGCTGGTGCTCAGTCCCCTCCAGGGCAGAGGATGGGCACGGCTGCAGTTCGACCCACCGCTGGAACAGCCCGACCACCTGGTCGCCATTGACGAGCAGCCGGTAGAGCGGTACGCTGACGTGGCGGCTGTCCTGGGGGATCACGCAGTAGGCGACACCGTGTGGGTACTGGTTGACCGTCCCGACGGCAGCCTGCGGGAGGAGCAGATCACCCTTACTCCTTTCCCGCTGAGAGACCTGTTCCTGATTTTCATCATCCCTTACCTGGCAGGGCTGGCCTACTTGGGCATTGGCTTATGGGTGTACTGGGTGCAAGGCTGGGGCCAGGCCGGGCAAGCCTTCACCGGCCTGTGTGTTGCTGTAGCCCTGCTGGTATGCGGCATCTTTGATCTCAGTACTACCCACCGGCTGGCTGTCCTGTGGTGCGCGACCGTGCCCTTTGCGGCGGCCACCTTTATGCACCTGGCGATGGTCTTTCCGCAGAAACCTCATTTCGTGCAACGTGTCCCCGTCTTGCGCCTGCTTCCATACCTGCCGGCGATACTCCTGACGCTCCGCTCCGCCTTCAGTTTCTACGACGTTGGCCAACCCTGGGATTACATCAACCAGTGGCGCAACAACTATCTCTTTGCCGCCATTGGCATCTTTTTCCTGCTGGGTATGCTCGTCTACCGGCTGATCCGGCCGCCTTCACCGCTGGTGCGGCAGCAAAGCCGCATCATCCTCCTGGGCGCGACGCTGGCCTTTCTGCCGGTCGTGCCCTGGCTGCTGCTCAATGTCCTGGGTCATCC
The DNA here is from genome assembly GCA_030620125.1 of Anaerolineae bacterium. The sequence continues at coordinate 6,050 of JAUXFI010000030.1, read as the reverse complement.
GGTACCCTTTCTCACGCCAGTCTATGCTCCACTGTTTACCCTCTTTCCCCTCTCCATCGCCTACGCCATCCTGCGCTACCGGCTGCTGGACGTAGACCGGCTCCTCAGCCAGGGGGTGGCTTACGGGGCACTGGCCCTTCTCACCGTTGTCGTCTACGTCGCCCTCGTCAATGGCCTGAGCCACGTCTTTGCGGTCAAGGCCAGTGACCCGATTCTGCTATCTCTCTTCGTCCTGGCGCTGGCCTTGCTCCTCAACCCGCTGCGGAACCGGATGCAGCGGCTGGTGGATCGCATTTTCTTCCGCGAGCCGGTGGACTATCGCGCTGCACTGCAAGATTTTAGCCACGAACTGACCCAGATATTGGACCTGGATGCTGTATTGGGAGAGGTAAGCAGACAGGTCGAAGAGAGCTTGCACCCCAATCGTCAGTGGGTCTATCTGTACGACGAAGACCTGGCATGTTACGTCGGGCAGCCTATAGGGCAAGAGCAACCCCTGGCGTTTCCGGTCACTTTCGCGCCCGACGGTGCGCTGTCACGCTGGCTACAGCGTCACCAGGAGTGCCTATACTTGCCTGCCGAGCGGGAGGTGCCAGCCGAATTGGCCGGCGAGTGGTTGCAGATGGGGGTTCTGGGAGCGGTGGTCTACGTGCCCCTGCACACCCGGGAGCGGTTGAGCGGCTGGCTGGCGCTAGGTCCCAAACGGTCTGGTCAACCTTATCTCTCCGATGGCCTGGCCTTCTTGAGCGCGTTGGCCGACCAGTCGGCGTTGGCGGTGGAGAACGCGCATCTCTTTACCAGCGTGCGCCGTAATTTGGCCTCCATCACCGAGATGAAGAACCTGATGGACGACGTCTTTAGCAGTATCGCCAGCGGTGTCATCACCACTGATATTCAGGACAAGGTGACGCTCTTTAACCGTGCCGCCGAGACCATCCTGGGCATTCCGGCCGACGAGATCATTGGCTATCCTTGCAAGCAGACTGCTCCGCCCCTGGGCGACGAACTGCAATACCTGGTCAGCCAGGTCAAACGCAGCCATGCTCCGCTGATGGCCTACGAAGTCCAACCGGAGCTACCCGCCCGTGGACCGGTCTGGCTGCGTTTGAACCTTTCTCCGCTCAAGGACAGCCGCGACGTGACCGCTGGCGTCACGATTGTGGTAGATGATCTGACAGAGCGGAGGCAGTTGGAGGCCAGAGCACGCCGCATCCGGGAAACGTTCGAGCGTTACGTTGCCCCGGCAGTGGTCGAGCGGCTGCTATCTAACCCCGAGAGCGTCCGCCTGGGAGGGGTGCGTCAGGAGATCACCAGTTTCTACGCCGACATCCGGGGCTTTACCGCTTTTGGCGAGAGAACCGCGCCAGAGTTCCAGATCGAAGTGCTGAACAAGCACCTGACGGTGGCGGCCGGGGCAATCCTGGCACAGGAGGGTATGCTGGACAAGTTCGTGGGCGATAGCGCGATGGCGATTTTCAACGCCCCGGTGCCGCAAGAGGATCACACGCTGCGGGCCGTGCGCGCGGCGCTGGCGATGCAGCAGGCTATGCGCGAGCATCACACACAGGTGGACGAACGGGAACGGCTTCACTTTGGCGTCGGCATTGCCATCGGCGAGGCGGTGGTGGGTAACATCGGCTCAACCGTGGTGCAGAATTTCACCGCCATCGGCAACTGTGTCAACTTTTCGTGCCGGCTCTCCGACATTGCCGGGCCAGGCCAGATCCTCATCAGCGCCGAGGTCTACGAGCGTGTCAAGGACCACGTCGAGGCCAGATTCATTGGCGATGTGCAGGTCAAGGGCCACAGCCAGCCCGATCCAGTCTACGAGGTGGTGGGACTCAAGGTGGGAGGGTGACTGCTTCATTCTTCTATGGCGGCGCCTCGGTACCCAAACTCGGCCCACGCCGCCAGAAATCCGTCCCACGACACGCTCAGTGGCCCGGTCGGCACAGACGGATCGTGAAGCCAGAACCGCTGACCTTCCTCGGCGCCGACCACTACCACAGCGTGGGCCACATCCTTCTGCCAGTAGTCCAGGAAACCTGTGCGCACAAAAAGAATGACTGGTTGTCTGGCGTTGAGGGCAACCAGCAATTGAGGGATAGACCATTCACGGTAGATCACCCGGAGCCCAAGCGCAGTCAGTCGCTGAACGGCAAAACTCGGCGTGCCAAACTCCCGCGCGCCGAGTGTGGAGCTAACTTTGGCCTCGGAGTATTCCAGGCCCACGTATGCCAGTACCATGCGCACACAGGCCGGTAGGCAGCGTCCTTCGGCCGATTGCTGGAAATGAGGCAATGATAGGACGTCGCTCATCTTGCCGGGTGGAGTGTTTGCCGCGCTAGCCGTTGCGCTTCACTGGCTATCCGGGCCAGCAGGTCGCCATCGTAGTGCACTTCCCCGTAGCGTGCGTCCACGTCCACCTCGCCGACACACCCGACCCGCCCATGGGACGGAAAGGTCAAGTCTACGGGCACACGCCACGTCCATCCGCCGTCGAGTGCCTGCACCAGACTGGGCTCACCAGCTAGAAGCAGATTGCTCACCTGCTCCAGCATCAATACGTTCACTTTCTGCCGGGCGACAAAGGCCGAGACCTGTATCTGGGGGGAGAACTGCGTGGTATGCAACCGTTTTTCCAGCCAGACCGCGAAATCCTTAGCCGCCTCTGCCCCCCAGGCGTGAACAACTGTCTTGGGCAATCCTGCAGCTTGCACTAAGATGTCTCCTCACACATAACTCGCGGTAAGCAAGTACTCGCCACCGATTGTACACTGCCTCTACATAGTTGTCAACCACTGCCCCCTCGCCCAAAGACCTCAACCTGAAACACATCCCCCTGCTCCGGCACCGCCACGTCGCGCAGGCCGAGTTTCCTCAGCCCGTCGGCCAGAGCCGCAGCCGGGTCGGGGTCGCCGTGCACGACGAAAGCCTGCCGCAGGTGCTGGGCGATGGGCTTTACCCAGCCTAGCAGCCCATCCCGGTCGGCGTGAGCGCTGTAGCCGTTGATCGTCTCGACTCGTGCTCGCAGCGGGTACTCTTGGCCAAATATCTTTACCACCTTCTGCCGCTCGACCAGCCGGCGGCCCAATGTGTGCGGGGCCTGCCAACTGACGATCAACACCGCGTTGCGTGGGTCCCCGATGGTGTACTTGAGGTGATGCTGCACTCGCCCCGCCTCGCACATCCCCGAGGCGCTGATGATGACAGCCGGCCCCTCCAGGGCGTTGAGTGCCTTGGAATCCCCTGTGTTGCGGATGTACCGCAGCCTGTCGAAACCGAAGGGGTCAGGGTGGCGGTCCTGGGCGATGAACGCGCGCAGTTCTTCGTCGTAGCACTCGGGGTGGAGCCGGAAGACCCCGGTCACGTTCACCGCCAAGGGGCTATCCACAAAGATGGGTACGTCGGGTAGCCTGTGCGTGCTCGCCAGCCGATGTAGGCTGTAGACGATCTCCTGTGTACGGCCCACGGCAAAGGCAGGGATGACGATCTTTCCGCCGTGGGAGCACGTCTCACCGATCAGATCGTGCAGCCTCTGCTCGGCTTCCTCGTGGAGTGGATGTAGCCTGTCGCCGTAGGTAGACTCGATGATGAGCACGTCGGCCGGCGGCGCGGGGGTGGGGTCGCGCAGAATCGGCGTGTCCCGCCGCCCCAGGTCGCCGCTGAAGAGCAGCCGCGTCTGCTGCTGGCCTTCCTCCATTTCCAACAGGATGATGGCCGAGCCGAGGATGTGCCCCGCGTCGAGAAAGGTGCACCGCACTCCCGGCGCGACCAACACGGGCCGGTCGTAGCCCACGCTCACAAAGTGATCCAGGCTGGCGATGGCGTCGGCGTGGGTGTAGAGCGGCTCGACAGGCGGTTGCCCCTTGCGGGCGCGTTTTCTGTTGACGTAGGCGGCGTCGTGCTCCTGGATGTAAGCCGAATCGCGCAGCATCGCCGAGCACAGGTCTCGCGTGGCGAAGGTGCAGTAGATGGAACCCCGGAATCCGTTGCGCACCAGGTTGGGAATGTTGCCGGAGTGGTCAATGTGGGCATGAGAGAGGATGAGCGCGTCCACGCTCGCCGCGTCGAAGGGCAGGCTCCGGTTGCGCTCGAAACTCTCACGCCGCTTTCCCTGGAACAGTCCACACTCCAACAGGATGCGGCTTCCATTGACCGAGATGAGGTGCTGGGAGCCGGTAACGGTCTGTGCTGCGCCGAGAAATTGTATCTCCATAATGTCAGTTCACCTCATTGCTTGGTAGATTGGTAGATTGGCAGATTGGTAGATTGGTAAGGAAGCGCCCGTCACTGGTTTACCAGTCTACCGACCTACCAACACTCTCAGAATCGCCTCCCCATAAGTCTTTCGCTTCCACGGCCCCAGATTTTCGATGCGGCCCAAGTCCTCAAGGGTGCGAGAGTTCTGCTCGGCCAGCGACCACAAGACAGAGTTGCTGACGACGACGCCGATGTCCACCCCGCGCTCGGCCGCCACCTGCTTGCGCCAGACACGTAACGCCTGGAAACAAGCTGCCTCCGCTTCTGAATGGCGTGGGGGTGATGGAGGGGGTTGGGGCGGGCGGGCCTGCATCCCCTGATTGATCGCCCGCAGGACACGTCTCCCGTACCGGCGCGCGTGGTAAGGCTTTATGCCAGGCACACAAGTCAATTCCTGCGGTGTACGAGGGCCGGCCTGGGCCAACGCGACCAGTGTGTGATCGTTGAGCACCTTGAAGAGCGGACGGTTCTGACGACTGGCCTCCTGGTCGCGCCAGATGTAGAGCTCGCGCAAGATGGCTTGCTCTCGCCCGGTCAGGTCGCGAGATCCTTTGATACGCCAAAAGTTCTCTGAGTCAAAGGTGTGGGGCACAGGCTCGGAGGCAGCGAGTTGGTCGAAAATTTCCTGCGCCTCCTCCCAACGTCCTTTCTCTACCAGCGCGTCGGCCTGGCGGCGGCGGAGAGGCAACAGGTAGTGAGTGTCCATGCAGGCGTAGGCCCGCGCGTCCGGCTCCAGGGGGCGCTTGCCCCAGTTGTAACGCTGGTAGCGCTTGTTGGTGCGCACGCCGAAGGTCTCCTTCAACACGTCTCCCAGCCCCACGCGGGGCCAGCCCAGGATGCGCGCGGCCCACATTGTATCGAACAGGTTGGCAAAGTGGAAACCAAAGTCCCGCTTGAGGCACATCACGTCGTACTCGGCGGCGTGGAAGACCTTTTGCACGCTCACGTCGGCAAAGATGGGAGCCAGCGGGGATAGATCGAGTTTGGCCAGTGGGTCCACGATGTAGTCAGCGCCGGGGATGGAGAACTGGATCAGGCAGACCTGTTCGTGGTAGGCGTAGAGGGAGTTGGACTCGGTGTCCACGGCGATGGCGGGCTGATCGGAGAGGGCCTCCAGCAGCAGTTCCAGTTGCGGGGGGGAGGCGACGATGAGGGGTAGCGGCAGTCGGTGGCTCATATCAATCTCGTCAGGACCAGCGTGGCCAAGCCCAGGTAGATAAAGTAGCCACAGGTATCGGTGAGCGTGGTGACCAGGATGGGCGAGCCCAGGGCCGGGTCAATTCGCAGAATTTGCATCATCAGGGGTACTAGCGCTCCGGCAATGCCCGCGCCAATCATATTCAGGAGGGTGGCAAGCCCTACGACGATCCCCAGCATCGGCGACTCTTTCCACACCAGTGCGATGAGGGCGACCAGGCCACCGATGGCGATGCCGTTAGCCAGCCCGATGAGCACCTCTCGCCCCAGGGTGCGAAGCCCGTTGCGGGGATCAATCTCGCCCAGGGCCAATCCACGCACGGTGATGGTGAGCGTCTGGGTGCCGGCGCTGCCGCTGACACCAGCGACGATGGGGAAAAAGGCAGCCAGGACGGCCACACGGGCGATGGTGCTCTCAAAGACGCTCAAGATGGCGGCGGAGGCCAGCGCCGTGCCCAGGTTGAGCACCAGCCAGGGCAGGCGGGTTCGCAGGGCGGCAGGGATCGGCACGTCCGGAGGATGCTCCTCCAGCACACCACCCAAGCGGTAGATGTCCTCCGTCGCTTCTTCCTCCAGCACATCCACCAGGT
>JAUXFI010000005.1 GCA_030620125.1 Anaerolineae bacterium | reverse complement strand
GCTTATAAAGTGCCGCTCTTCCCGCCACTCATCACCACACCGGGCAATGGCGAAATTTGCACTTCGGCGGAACTTGGCGGCACGCAAATCATCGGGATGGCGCAAGGAAACGCCATCATCAGATTGTACGAAAATGGCACGGAAGTGCTGACCACTACCGCTGAAGCCAGCGGCGTTTTCTCGCTGACATACACCTCTGCTCGGGTGGGAATTGATGCGGAAACAACCCTGACGGCTGTGACCAGCACCCCATCCGACCCCACTCACTGCAGCGACCCCAGCAACGCGGTCATACTGAGACCGGTACAGAGTTTCTGGTGTCCCCAAAGGTCTTACTGGACAGTGCCGCCTCCTTCACCATATCAAGGAACCTACAAGTTTATCGATCCTGATACCGGTGAGTACGCTACCGAGGACTGGGTGATAGTCGGACCGCACCACTTCCCGGAGTCGACCATCAGTCTGTATCTTCCTAATCCCGGTGGCCAACCGACTGCGCCGTACATCACCGTGGATGGCGGCGCCCCAATCCACCCAACACCGCCAACACCAACGTTACCGCCCTGGATTTACAACTTCCCCGTTCCGATGCGTCCTCATGACATCATCTTCTGGAACAATCTTGATCCACTTGGAAATTCGGATGGAGGCCGCCTGATCGATCCCGACGGGTATATCTTCGATGTGAACCAGGGCTTCGATCCTGACAATCCAACTTTGAACACGGTGGAAGGTGTGACTGTCACCTGCATGGTCTCGATGACTGCGTGGGGCGGCTGGGTGCCCTGGCCTGCCCACCTGTATGAGAACCAGATCAATCCCCAGGTGACCGGGGAGGAAGGTTACTTTGCCTTCTTCACCCCGCCGGGCCACTACTACCTGCAAGTGGAAGGATTTGACGGCTACCAGGCATGGCGCAGCCCAGTGGTGGAGGTCATCAGCGAGGTCGTCCACGTCAATGTACCATACACCCCCTGGACGATAGAAGGTGTCTCCCAGGTCATTCTGACAGCGGATGGGCCTGAACCAGCGGTGATCACCGTGCCCGCAGGCAGCACTGTGGAGTGGGTCGCACAGGTGAACGGCCTGATCCCGCCGGAGGAGCGCATGGCATTGATCGACAACCCGGCCCTGCGGACGCTCAGCGACCTGGATCCCATCAGTTTCACTGACGGCTGGGACGGCGGCAAGATGGCGCCAGGTAAAATTTTCCGGCGGCAGTTCGCCACGCCGGGGACCTACGACTACACCGACGGGGCCGGACACAGCGGGCAGGTGGTCGTGACACCCTATCGCATCTACCTGCCGCTGGTGCTACGGAACTATCATTGAGAAAGGCTCGTAGGGCGGACCGACGGTCCGCCCTACGAGCAACCATACCGGGCAAATCTCCTCCGCTGCCACGGTGGACGTGGGGAGCGCAAGCCATACGTCACTAACATCTTGCGCTACATCGCCCGGAGGTGAACCTCCAGGCTGAAAGAGCAAAGCCCTGCGGGCCGACATCCAGCCCCGAAGGGGCTTTGCTCTCTCAGCGCGGGGACTTTGGCCCCGCGCAGCCCGGCTGTCGTCATTGGAGCACAAGCCTCCCGCACCGTCCGGCTTTGCCCGTACCCCGGGACCTCTGTTCCCCAAACTGCTCCGCTTCCCAAATTCGCCCGACTTGAGTAAAATAGGGTGGGTGCGGCTAAAATCAGTCGAAAGGCTGCTCAGAGCGGGCGTGTCGCCCGCGTTTCAAGCGGCGGACGGCGCGTCCGCCGCGAGCCGCCAACTCATTTTAGCCAGACCCAAATAGAGTGAGCGCGTGGTTGGATTAGTGGGCGGGAGAGGAGAAGGAACAATGCGCAAGATTCTGATACTCGGTATGGCGCTCGCGCTGACGCTGGCACTGGCAGCGCCGGCCTTCGCCCAGGGCACCATCATCCACGTCGTGCAGCCAGGCGAGAACCTGTTCCGCATCGCGCTGCATTACGGCGTGACGGTGGACGCGCTGGCGGCAGCCAACGGCATCGCCAACACCGGCCGCATCTACGTTGGGCAGCGACTGACCATCCCAACCGGCAGCAGCCCCGCCCCGACAACACCCTCATCAGGCGTGCACGTCGTGCAGCGAGGCGAAAACCTGTTCCGCATCGCGCTGCGTTATGGCCTCACGACCCAGGCACTGGCGGCGGCCAACGGCATCGCCAACCCGAACCGCATCTACGTGGGACAGCGGCTGGTGATCCCAGGCCGTGGGACCACGCCCCCTGCCCCATCGGGCCAGACCTACACCGTGCGGCGCGGCGACACGCTCTCGTCCATCGCCAGGCGGTTCGGCGTCTCGACGTGGGCGCTGGCGCAAGCCAACGGAATCTGCAACCCCTCGCTCATCTACGTCGGGCAGGTGCTGCGCATACCCAGCGGCACCAGCCCTGCCCCACCCTCCCCAGTGCCCGCTCCGACCAGTGGCCGTTGGATTGACGTGAACCTCAGCGCGCAGCGGGTCACCGCCTACGCAGGAAATACGGTCGTGCGCAGCACGCTCGCCTCGACCGGCCTGCCACGCACGCCGACCCCCACGGGCCAGTATCGCATCTACGTCAAGTACGTCTCCACCCCAATGTCCGGCCCCGGCTACTACCTGCCCAACGTGCCCTACACGATGTACTTTTACCGGGGCTACGGCCTCCACGGCACCTACTGGCACTCCAATTTCGGCCACCCGATGAGTCACGGCTGCATCAACCTGCCCACGCCCGAGGCACAGTGGCTCTTTAATTGGGCCTCGGTAGGCACGCTGGTCAACATCCATTACTGACGTGGCACGTGAAACGTGATATGAACCTGATCATCGTCGAATCGCCCACCAAAGCCCGCGCCCTGCGGGGTTTCCTGGGACGCGGCTACCGCGTGCTGGCCTCGATGGGACACATCCGGGACCTGCCGCTCAAGAAACTGGGCGTTGACGTAGACCACAACTTTCAGCCCACCTACCACCTCCGCCGGGGCGCAGGGAAGACCGTCAAGCGCCTCAAGGAGGCAGCCACGGAAGCCTCCATCATCTACCTGGCCACCGACCCCGACCGGGAGGGCGAGGCCATCGCCTGGCACGCCCTGCGGGCGATGAAGGTCCGGGACAAGCCGGTGCGCCGCATCACCTTCCACGAGATCACGCCCGAAGCCGTGAAGGCAGCCCTCTCCGCCCCTGGCTCCCTCGATATGGATCTGGTTTACGCCCAGCAGGCCCGGCGTGTGCTTGACCGGCTGGTCGGCTACCAGGTCAGTCCCGTGCTGTGGAAGGCAGTCAAAGGCCGCAAGGGGCTCTCGGCCGGGCGGGTGCAGACAGTGGCCCTGCGGCTGGTGGTCGAGCGGGACCGGGAGATCGAGGCTTTCGCGCCCCAGGAGTATTGGACGTTGGACGCGGAGCTTTCAAAGGTGGAGGGGGACATCCGCCACTTTCGCGCTCGCCTGGTGCGTATCGGCAAGGAAAAACCCGACCTCAAGACCCAGGCCGATGCCCTGGCCATCGTCGAAGCCCTGGAGGAAGCCGGCTACCGGGTGCTGCGGGTCAAGCGGCGGCGCAGGTCCCGCCGGCCCTATCCTCCCTACACCACCAGCACCCTCCAGCAGGACGGGGCCAACCGGCTGGGCTGGCCGGCGGCCAAGACGATGAAGGTCGCCCAGGAACTGTACGAGGGTGTCGCGCTCCCCGGCGAGGGGACGGTGGGGCTGATCACCTACATGCGCACCGATTCCACCCACGTGGCCGAGTCGGCCCAGGCCGAGGCCAGGGAAGTCATCACCCGCTACTGGGGCGAGCAGTACTTGCCGGAGAAGCCGCCGACGTACAAGACCCGGTCAAAGGTCGCCCAGGAAGCCCACGAGGCCATCCGGCCCACGTCGTCGCAGCGGACTCCGCGAGACCTGCGGGAGCACCTGACACCCGACCAGGCGAAACTGTACGATCTGGTGTGGCGGCGATTCATCGCCAGCCAGATGAAGCCGGCCGTCTACAACGTCACCACCGTGGACGTTGCCACCGCGCGGGACGGCCAGGATTTGCCCTACGTCTTCCGCGCCACCGGGCGGGAGCTGATCTTTGAGGGCTTTCTGAAGGTGTACGAGGTCAAGGAGAAAAAACCGGCCGAGGAGGAAGGAGCCGCCGGACAGGTGCTCCCTCCGCTGGCCGGTGGCGAGCCATTGGCGCTGCACGGGCTGTTTCCCGAACAGCACTTTACCAAACCAGCGCCCCACTTCACGGAGGCCAGCCTGATCAAGGAATTAGAGAGGCTGGGCATCGGCCGGCCCAGCACCTACGCGGGGATCGTCCACACCATCGTCAAGCGTGAGTACGTGGAGCGCAAGCGCAAGTCGCTCCTGGCCACAGAGTTGGGCTTTGTCGTCTGCGACTTTCTGGTGGAGCAGTTCCCCAACCTCTTCGCTGTGGGTTTCACGGCGGAGATGGAGGAGAACCTGGACCGCATCGCCCGTGGGGAGCGGCCCTGGGTGGAGGTGCTGCAAGAGTTCTACGACCCCTTCGCGGCGGCGGTGGAACGAGCCCAGGGAACTGCCGCGGACGGGCCTGTGACCATGCCCAGGGGCAAGAGCAAAGCCGTTCCCACCGGCGCAAAGTGCCCAGAGTGCGGCGGGGAGGTGATGGTACGGGAGGGAAAGTATGGGCGCTTCCGGGCCTGCGCCAACTTTCCCAGGTGCAAGTGGAGCGGCCCCTTCGTGGTAGGCAAGTGCCCGCAGTGTGAAGGCAACCTGGTCGAGCGGAAGGGAAAACGGGGAGTGTTCTGGGGCTGCTCGAATTACCCAGAGTGCCGGTACACGCAGGAGCCACAGAAGGCAGCGTGAAATGACAGTGCGTGTCCATCGCCTCCGTTTCTTGGAGGATCGGCATACCACTGGACGGATAGGTTGGTTGGACACGCTTGACGAGGCAGAGAAAGTGCGTAGAATCCGTGTATAGAGCATTCTATGACAATTACAATGCGCACCTGTGCTGGGCCAGTAGATTTCCCAGCAATCAGCAACTTTCTGTACAGTCTCTACCAGCCGAACAACCGCGATGGCAACTGGTTTCAGCCGATATGGGAATACGCTTACACGCATCCATGGTTTGACGAGGAATCAGTGCAACGGATCGGGATGTGGGAAGACGCGGGGAAAATAGTGGGCGTGACCCTATACGAGTTGCGCCTCGGTGAAGCCTTCTTCCAGATACACCCGGCCTACGTGCACCTGACACCAGAGATGCTCGCGTATGCCGAGCAGCATCTCACGGGCACAACTGACGAGGGCAAGCAGTACCTCAAGGCATACGTGAACGATTTTGACACTGCGTTCGAACACGTGGTGCGGTCACGGGGCTACGAGAAAGAGCCGGGGTCGCACCGGCCGATGTCACAGTTTGTGATCCCGAATCCCTTTCCACCCATCCGTCTACCTGACGGGTTCCGGCTCAAGAGCCTGGCCGACGACAATGACCTTGCCAAAATAGACCGCGTGCTCTGGCGTGGGTTCAATCATCCCGGTGAGCCGCCCGACGACGGCCTCGAAGGCCGGAAAAAGATGCAGTCAGGGCCACATTTTCGCAAGGACCTTACGATTGTGATTGAGGCCCCCAGCGGTGCTTTCGTGGCATTCGGCGGTTTGTGGTTTGACCCGGTCAACAGATTCGGCTATGTGGAACCTGTCGCCACTGACCCTGACTACCGGCGCATGGGGCTCGGCACTGCTGCGGTGCTGGAAGGTATTCGGCGCTGCGGTGAGCTTGGAGCAACCGTGGCCTATGTGGGTACCGACAAGCCATTCTACCTGGCCATGGGGTTCAAGAGACTGTTCACACTAAACTGCTGGATCAGGTACTTTTCAACCGATTAGCAGGCCTTGGTAAGTGTAACCAAGAGAACTGGTAAGCGTTCAGGCCACCTTCTCGGAAGCTGAATATTGGCCGTCTGGTGAACCCAAACTCGCTGGACGACTCGTATCTTTGCAAGACAGCTCTCTGGGATTTCGCGTGGTAGGTGATTTTAACTCGCTCAGAGGGGACGTGTCGTCCCCGTATCCGGGATTAGCTTACGCCCTGCACCCGTAAGTGGGACGCGGACGGCGCGTCCGCTTGGAGCGCCACGATTTCGTTTCCAACGTCCTCGACACCAGTGCCAGGTTGCGGAGAAATACATGATCCAACCGCTGCCGGGCATGCCGGACGACGTGGCCGAGATGGTGAGCGAGGTTGAGACGACCGCCCAGACCGCCCAGCGTGAGATGACCCGCTTGATCAAGGACTTGCGCCCCGGCTCGCTCCAGGAGCAAGGGCTGACGGGGGCACTCAACGATTACACCCTGCTCTTCGGCGCACGGGAGCACCTCCTGATCTACCTGGAAGTGCAGGGCAACGACAGGCTCTTACCCCCGTCCGTGGCCAAAGCGCTCTACCGCGTGGCCCAGGAGGCCCTGCACAACGTAGCCCGCCACGCCCGGGCCACCCGCGTGGACGTGCACCTGCGTTGTTTGCCCGCGCAAGCAACGTTGACCATCCGCGACAACGGCGTCGGGTTCGACACCGGGCAAGTCCACCGGGGCCTGGGGCTGGCGAATATGCAGGAGCGTTTGATGGACGTCGGCGGACGGCTGGACATCGTCAGCCAGACCGGCAGCGGCGCCACGGTGCTGGCCGAAGTTGGCCTGCCCCATCCTTTGGGCCTGTCCCTTGGCACACAAGCCGAGATCGCTGGGCTGGAGAGAAACCGTCCCAGTCCGACAATCGAAAACTGGGCCTGGCTTGGCCAGAGATTGGTCATCCCGGTGGGACAAACCTGGCCCTGGCTTCCCGCCGACCGGGTGCACCTGCGCCGGCCACTGGTGGAACCCGATGAAGAAGGAAAGCCACTGATAGTCAAAAAAGACACCGGCTTCCTGGGCCTCAAGAGGAACTATATCCTACAACCAGGGCAACGTCGCATACGTATACATTACAGCAGATCAGGATATCAATGCAAGTCCAAAGGCGTTTCGTGGGCACTGCGCTACATCCGTGGCCTGAGCGGCAGGATGGTGCTGACGCGCAACGGGCAACCCCTGGCCGCGATGCAATACCAGGGCCGGCTGCTGAACACGTGGACGGAAATCGTCTACGACGGGCGAGGCTACCGCCTGTCCCGCGTCAAGGGCCACCCAGGCAACTGTGTTCTCGTGGACAAAGTCGGCGATGAATACCTCTCCGTCGAGGACGGAGAGTCGCCCCAAGTCGAGTTGCGCCGCGCGCTGCCTCTACCCTTACTGGTGATGGTAGCTATGCGCGTCGTGGACGAGATCGTGGACGAGACAGCCTCGGCCACGGCCTCCGTGGAGGCAAAGGAGTAAGAGTATGGAATAGGAAATACGCAAAGTCGGCACTACGCCCTACTCCCTACTCCCTACTCCCTACTCCCTATTTTGGAGCTAGTCACAGATACTCATACCTGAAAGGAGAAAGCCATGCGAAACATTCAATTTCCCATCTACACGTTAAAGCCTTACGAACGGGGCATCCAAGAAACCCTGGGCAAGTATACCAGGTTTGTACAGCCCGGGATGGGGTTTCAGATCCCCATCGTCCACATCGTCCGCGTCCGCGATATCCGCGAGCACACCATGGACATCCCGCCCCAGTCGGTCATCACCAAGGACAACGTCGAGATTATGGTAGACGGCGTCATGTGGGTGCGCCCCGCTTCCGACGAGGAGTCCATCAAAAGGACCTTCTACAACATTGACAACTGGAAACAGGCGGTGGTCCGATTGGCGATAACCAACCTGCGCCAGGAGTTCGGCGACCTGACGCTGGACGAGAGTCTGGTGGCGCGCGAGAAAATTGCCGACAGCCTGCAGGCAATTCTCAACAAATTTGCCGACGAATGGGGACTGAGAGTGAGCAAGGTCGAGATCATGCTCATTGACCCTCCCGAGGACATCAAGCGCGCCATGCACAAGCAAAAGACGGCCGAGCAGGAACGGCGGGCCATGCGTCTCTTGGCCACCGGCGAGTTTGAGGCCGCCGAGCAGCAGAAATTGGCCATAATCCAGCGCGCTGAAGGCGAGCGCGAGGCAGCGATCAAGGTGGCCGAGGGTAAGGCACAGGCGATCAAGTTGGTCAACGAATCCGCACAACAGTACTTCCGGGGCAACGCCCAGGTGTTGAAGCAGATGGAGATGACCGAGAACGCCCTGCGCGACAACGCCAAGATCGTCATCACCGAGAAAGGCATCAGCCCGACACTCCTGCTGGGCAGCCTGCCGGTCTCAATAAGTAAACAAGTAAATGAGTAGGGCGGTTTTGCTAACCGCCACTGGTCGGATAGGCAAATCCGACCTACAATGTGCCATTGTCAAAGTAATGAGTAGATGAGTAGAGAGACTGAGGGGGATGAGCGCATCACCGTCTTCGTGGTGGACGACCACGACGTGGTACGCAAAGGACTGCGCTTCTACCTGAGCGCCCACTCGGAAATCACCCTCGTGGGCGAGGCAGGCGACGCACAGAGCGCCGTGGAAGGCGTGACCGAGCACGTCCCCGACGTGGTGCTGATGGACCTGGTGCTGCCGTTGCAGCCGGGGACCGAGCCCACGGACCAGGGGGGCGTGCAGGCCACCCGTCGCATCCGCCAGATCAGCCCCCGCACCCAAGTGGTGGTGTTGACCAGCTTTGCCCAGGACGAACTGATCTTTGCGGCCATCAAGGCCGGCGCGCTCTCCTACCTGCTCAAGGACGCCGACGCCGAGACAGTGCTCCACGCCATCCACGCCGCCAGCCGGGGCGAGGCCATCCTACACCCACGCATCGCCCAGCGGCTGATGGCCGAGGTCACCACGCCCACCCAGACCCGCGACCCGGCAGCCGACCTGACCGCGCGTGAAATGCAAGTGCTCCGGCTCATCGCCCAGGGCTACAGCAACGCCGAGATCGGAGCCGAACTGGTCATCACCGAGCGGACAGTGAAGGCGCACGTCAGCAACCTGCTGGGCAAATTGCACCTCTCCGACCGCACCCAGGCAGCGGTTTACGCCTGGCGCGAAGGGTTGATGAAAGAGTAGGAGGAAAAAATGGAAAAGCAAACTCGCGCAGCCATCTTGCGATTTCTGAGGAACGTCGCGCTCATTGACCTGGGTATCTTTGCCACCACCGGCCTGGTATGCTGGTTCGGCGGCTGGCGCACGGCCTACTACTACGGAAATGGCCTGATGCTGGCCGGTGTGTTAGCCATGTCCCTCGGTCTCTGTAGCCTCATGGGTAACTGGGGCCTGACCCGGAGTTTCAGCTATCAGCATGCCGCGTCGGCGGGGGTAGACAACATCCAAGAACGCACAAGGCGAGAGATAAATGACACGGACAAAAGCTACGCCTTTCTAGTTCTGATGAGTGTAGTTGGAATTGTGTCCATCGCTTTAGGTATACTGATCCAAACGACCCTCGGGTAAACATCTTGGGGTTTGAAACTGGCACGTCCGGCTGGGAAACTGCCGGCTCTCGCCGTCAGGATCAATTGAACCACGCTCACTCTTCCACCGCCCTCCCTCCGAGGCAGCGTTCGACCGCCACATCACGCGCCTCCAGTTTGGTATTCCACGCAACCTGCTGTATAATAATCCCTCTACACACCTTGCGCAAATTTGCTGCTCCAAAAGATGGTTCTGGCTTCCCGGCACGGGTCTTTGCCATCTTGCCGTAGATAGTAGTGGCCGGACCCCTGGCCCCACTCGAATGGAGCAGCGACTTTACACAACACAAGAGGAGGCAAACGTGAACGCCAATCTTGAACAACTGAAAGAACGCCTGGCGCAGGTATCTGATCTTGGCGCTGCTACTGCCGTCCTGGGATGGGACCAACAAGTAAACCTACCCCCAGGCGGTGGTGACGCCCGTGCATACCAACTCGCGACGTTGCAGGCCCTCGCGCACAGCCTCTTTGTCGCCGACGAGATCGGCCAACTGCTCGAAGAGGCCGCCGCCGAGACCGCTGACCTGCCCTATGAATCCGACGACGCCAGCCTGGTGCGCGTAACGCAACGCGAGTACGACAAACTGCGTCGCGTGCCGGAGTCGCTCGTAGCCGAGCGCACCCGCGCTTGCGCCCTGGCCTTCGAAGCCTGGGTAAAGGCCCGCGCCGAGTCCGACTTTGCCCAGTTCCAGCCACACCTGGAGCGCGTCGTGGACCTCACTATCCAGTACGCCGAAGCGCTGGGATACGAGGATTGCCTCTACGACGCCCTGCTGGATCGGTACGAGCCAGAGATGAAGACGACGCAGGTAGCAGCCATCTTTGAGCAAGTCAAATCCAGCCTCATCCCCCTCATTCAGGCCATCGCCGACCGCGGCAGGCCGGTAGACGAAACTGTTTTCGATCAGGAATACCCAGACCAGGCTCAATGGGATTTCGGCACGCTGGTACTGCAAGATATGAACTTTGACTTTACGTATGGGCGGCAGGATCGCTCCGCCCACCCTTTCACCACCGGCTTTCCCCCCCACGACGTGCGCATCACCACGCGCATCCTGCCAGACCACTTCCAGTCTGGCCTGTTCGGCACCGTCCACGAGGGAGGGCACGCGCTCTACGAGCAGGGGATGCGTATCGAAATCGGCCGCACCCCTCTCTTCGACGGCGCATCCTTTGGCGTCCACGAGTCCCAGTCCCGCCTCTGGGAGAACATTGTGGCCCGTAGCCGCAACTTTTGGATGCACTACCTCCCCAGGCTGCGCGACTTTTTCCCCCGACAATTGACAGGGGTGGACCTGGACACCTTTTACCGCGCCCTCAACAAAGTCGAGCCTTCCCTCATCCGCGTCGAGGCCGACGAGGTGACCTACAACCTGCACATCTTCCTGCGCTTCGAACTGGAGCAAGAACTGTTGGCAGGGCAGTTGTCGGTGGCCGACCTGCCGCAGGCGTGGAACGCGAAAATGGAAGAGTACCTGGGTGTCACTCCTCCCGACGACGCGCAAGGCGTACTCCAGGACGTCCACTGGGCCGATGGCTACCTGGGCTACTTCCCCACCTACGCCCTCGGCAACCTGCTCTCGGTACAATTCTACAACCAGGCGTTGGAAGAGATACCTGACCTGCCGGAGCAAATCGCAAAAGGACAATTCGACACACTGCTGAGCTGGCTGCGCGATAACATCCACACGCACGGCAAAAAATTCACGCCCGTCGAACTGGTACAGCGCGTCACCGGCGAGCAGATGAACGCCGCTCCTTTCCTGGCCTACTTGCAAGAAAAGTACGCCGAGATTTATGGGCTGTAGGAATTAG
The DNA here is from genome assembly GCA_030620125.1 of Anaerolineae bacterium. The sequence goes on along the minus strand of JAUXFI010000005.1, from coordinate 13,162 downwards.
AGATTAGAGATTGGAGATTAGCGATTGGAGACCATCGAACACACCCTCCGCACCCACCGCCTCCCTGGCCTGGAGGAGATGCTGCCTGATGACTTCATCCTGCCCCACTACGACGGCTACTCCATCGCCAACCTCCCCGTCACCATCGCCGCGCTGCTGGGCGTGGAACTGGCCGGCGCCGCGCCGCCGCTCCCCACCCACCTCTGGGCCGACTTGGCCGCAGACGTGCGCTGCGTCGTCCTCGTCCTCCTCGACGCGGTCGGCTACCTGCAACTCCGACGCCATCTGGACAGCGAGGACTCCGCCTTCCGCCGCCTGGCCCAGGCAGGCCGGCTCGTCCCTCTCACCTCCGTCTTTCCCTCCACCACCGTCGCCGCACTGACAACGATCTGGACAGGGCGCACGCCGCTGGGCCACGGCTTCCTCGGCACCAGACTGCTGCTCTCCGAACAAGGCACGCTTGCCAACATGCTGGGCCTCTGCCCCGCCGCCCACAAGCAGCCCGAAGAACTGCTGAACTGGGGCTGGGAGCCGGAAAAGTTCGTCACTGTCCCCAGCCTGGCCCAGCAGTTGACCGCCGGCGGGGTGCAGACCGTCGCTCACACCCACCTGCACTTTATCGGAGGTGGCCTCACCCATATCTTTCTGCGCGGGATGACAAGCGTGCGGGGGTACGTCGGCTTCAGCGACATGTGGATCAACCTGCGCCACACCCTCCTCCAGCGGCAGGGGCAACCCCTTCTCGTCAGCACCTACTGGGGCAACACCGACAACGTCGCCCACGTCTACGGGCCAGAGAGTGAGCCTTTCCGAGCCGCGATGCGCCACCTGGCCCGCTCGCTGGAGGAGGACTTTCTGGCTCACCTCCCGGCGGCGGCGCGGGAGGGAACACTGCTCATCATCACCGCCGACCACGGCCAGACCACGACGCCGCCCGAGCGGATCATGCGCCTTTCTGACCACCCGGCCCTTCAGCAGACGCTGCTCCTCCCCCCGGCCGGCGAGCCTCGCGCCGCCTACCTCTACGTCCGCCCCGGCCAGACCGAACCCCTGCGCGCCTACGTCGCCGAGCACCTGGCCGGCCGCTTCCTGCTCATAGAAATGGAGCAGGCGCTGGAGGCAGGACTCTTTGGCGCCGACGAGCCCACCCCCGAGTTGCGGTCCCGCCTGGGCGACTTTTTACTCCTGGCGCAGGACAACAGCCGGCTACTGGTCAAGGAAGAGCCGGTGCCGTTCCACGGCCACCACGGCAGCCTGACGCCGGAGGAGATGCTCGTGCCGCTGCTGATGGTACGACTGGATGAGTTATAGCCAATGAGCATCTTCCATCCACGTGACGCCGAGCCAGCCTTATCTCTGGAATGGTGGGCCAGCCAGATGACCCTGGCGACTGTTGCCGTCTTGGGAGCAGTCGGCGTGTTGCTCGCTGGACAATCAGTGACTATCCTATTGGCTGTCCTGCTCGCCGTGGGCCTGGTATTCAACCTGGCGCTTGTCTGGCTGGAGCGACGGTCTGGTCACCTTCCACATCACCTTGACTGGGTCGGTTACCTGGGCAACCTGGCCTGCATCACGGCCGGCCTCCACCTCTCGTGGGGACTAGCCAGCCCCTACCTGCCGCTGTACGCCGTCTACATCACCACGGGGGCACTCCACCACGGACGCCGGGGGGCTATGCAGTGTGTCCTGCTCTCAATGATATCGCTGCTGACGCTGCTGGCGCTGGGGCGCTCGCTGGCCTTGGAACCGCTGGTGCGCCTGGCGATCAACGTCGGGCTGCTGCTATTGACCGGCGTGGTAGCCGGGACACTGGGACAGCGTCGCATTGACGCCGCGCAAGCCGCCGAGCGCCGCGCCGAGGAACTGTCAGCCCTCAACGAGATGGGACGCGCCATCAATGCCCGCCTCGACGTAGATCGCCTCCTGGAGGAAATCCGCCGCCAGGCAAGCCGGCTAGTAGACGTGAGCAACTTTTGCGTCGCATTGCTAGACGAGGAGACAGGCCAACTCACCTTTCCCCTTTGTCACCGCGATGGACGAATCGAAAAAGACCCTGCCCGAAAGCACGAAGAGAGACTCATCCGATACGTCGTCAGCGCGCAAAAGCCAATACTGCTGGACGACATATCTCAAGAAAGCCAGGCTATGGGTCTGGGAGATATTGACCATCCCAGCCTCTCCTGGCTCGGCGTGCCGATGATCGTCGGGGAAAAGGTACTGGGCGTCATCGCGCTCCATAACTATGACCAGCGCAACGCCTTTGACAGCGGGCACGCAGAGATCCTGCGGATGATTGCCTCGCAGGCGGCCGTGGCACTGGAGAACGCCCGGCTGTACCAGAAAACCCGCCAGCAGGCCGAGACATTCCGCGTGCTGGCCGAGATCAGCCAGCGTCTGACCCGGCCCGCAGCCCCCGAAGACGTCCTGTCGCCACTGCTCGAGTTGCTTGCGCCCATCATCTCCTTCGACGGCTATGCGCTCTACCTCTACGAGGCGCAACCGGTCGAGCGTATGCGCATAATCGCCGCCTTGGAACTCACCCTAGAGGAGAGGGAGAGGGCGGAACAAACGGCGCTGGAGCGCCACCCGGGTTGGGTCGTGCGCAACCGCAAGACACTCCGCGTGGAGGATACCAGCGCCGACAGCAGAGTACACTATCTCCGAACCCGCCCGCCCCGCAGCATTCTCCACGCCCCACTCCGCTACGAAGATCGCTGCCTGGGCGTTATCGCCCTGGGACGCTTTGGCCCTCCACCCTTCAACGAGGCAGAGGAGCGCTTACTGCAAGCCATCGCGGATCAGGCGGCGGTGGCTGTAGAGAACACGCGACTCTACCAGGAACTGAAAGAACGAGCCGAGCAACTACACCAGGCCTACGAGGAACTGCGAGATACTGATCGTCAAAGGGCCGAGTTTGTGCAGGACGTCTCCCACGACCTACGAGCGCCGCTGACGTTCATCAAAGGATACGTCACACTGGCGCTCCAGGGCGACCTGGGCCCTCTGACAGAACAGATGCGGGAGAGCATGAGAATTGTGCTGGAGAAAACCAGCCTGCTGGCCCGGATGGCAGAGGACATCGTCATGCTGGAACACCCAGAGATCAGCCTGGATACACTGGCGCCCATCTCGCTGCCCAACCTGGTGCGGGCTGCGCTGCGAGGGGCCGAGGCGACAGCCCAGGCCACCCACGTCACGCTTCGCGCCGAGACACCCGCTGACCTCCCCCAGGTGTTGGCCGACTCCCGAAAGCTGATGCAGGTCTTTGACAATCTGATCAGCAACGCCATCAAATACAGCCCTGATGGGGGCACGGTGACGGTGAGTGTGCAAGACCGTGACGATGCTATTCAGGTTGCAGTGCAGGACGAAGGTATCGGCATCCCCGAGGAGGCCCAGGCACGCATCTTTGAACGTTTCTACGAGGTAGACCCTTCGAGAACGCGCCGCTTCGGTAGCGTGGGGTTAGGACTTGCAATCGTCAAAGAGGTGATCGCATCCCACGGTGGCAAAGTGTGGGTGGAGAGCAAAGTCGGTCGGGGCAGCACCTTTTACTTTACCCTGCCAAAGACGGTGAGCTCAGTAGAGCCAATTGTCGAGGAGTGAGCATCCCCAGGTGCGGCTCCGTTCGGCACCCTAATGACAGGGACAAAAGCCGAGATCGAGTCCTGGAGAATCCTCCTACGAAAACCACCACCAACGTTACACGTCCAGGTTGCGCACTTCTTTGGCGTGGGTCTGGATGAAACGCTTGCGGGGAGGGACACTGGCGCCCATCAGCATATCAAAGGTGCGATCGGCCGCCGCTGCGTCCTCAATGGTCACCTGCAAGAGGGTGCGTTTCTCCGGGTTCATCGTCGTCTCCCACAGTTGCTCCGGGTTCATCTCCCCCAACCCCTTGTAGCGCTGCAGAGTGACTTTCCGCTCCTTCAGTTCCTCGACAATCGTGTCCTTTTCCGCTTCCGTGTAGGCATAGCGCCCCTTCTTGCCAGCCACGATACGGTACAACGGCGGTTGAGCGATGAAGAGATGTCCCTCCTCGATGAGCGGCTGCATGTAGCGGAAAAAGAACGTCAAAAGCAGCGTGCGGATGTGGGCCCCGTCTACGTCGGCGTCGGTCATGATCACGACGCGGTTGTACCGCAGGTTACTGAGGTCAAACTGGCTGGCGATGCCACAGCCCAGAGCCGAGATGATCGCCTGCACTTCTCTATTGTTCAATATCCTATTCAGCCGCGCCCGCTCGGTGTTGAGGATCTTGCCGCGCAGCGGAAGTATGGCCTGGAAATGGCGATCGCGTCCTTGCTTGGCAGAACCACCGGCGCTATCACCCTCTACGATGAACACCTCTGTCTTATTTGCGTCCCGTTCGGAGCAGTCGGCCAGTTTTCCGGGCAAGGTCAGACTCTCCAGCACACTCTTACGAATCACCAGGTCGCGCGCCTTGCGCGCTGCCGCCCGCGCGCGGGAAGAGGTGAGACACTTTTTGACAATGCTCCGCGCCGCTCGCGTATCCCGCTCCAGGAACTCGCCCAGCGCGGTGGACACCACCGACTCCACCAGCGCCTTGATCTCGGCGTTCATCAACTTTACCTTGGTCTGGCTCTCGAACTGAGGGTCGGGATGTTTGACGCTGACGATAGCGGTTAGCCCCTCGCGCACGTCATCGCCGGAAAAGTTAGAGTCCTTCTCTTTGAGCAGACTCGCCTTGCGAGCATAGTCGTTGATCGTGCGGGTCAGGCCGGAACGCAACCCTGTCAGGTGCGTACCACCATCTACGGTGTGGATGGTATTGGCAAAGGCATACACCGACTCGGCGTAGGCGTCGGTATATTGCAGCGCCACCTCAATACCCACGCCGTTCACCTGCTGCTCGGCATACACCACGTTGTGGAGAATCTCCCGATTGCGGTTGAGATAACGCACGAACGACTCGATGCCTCCCTCAAAGTAGAACGTCATCCGGCGTGGGAAGGGCTTTACCCGCTCGTCCACCAATTCCATGGCCACGCCACGGGTGATGAAGGCCATCTCTCGCATACGCTGGGCCAGCGTGTCGAAACGAAAGTCCACGTCCTTGAAAATGGTGGGATCAAAATGGAACGCGACCTGGGTGCCCTGCCCTTTCGCCTTGCTGACGTCCTTGACCGGCGTAGCCGGTATGCCCCGCTCGTACCGCTGGCGATGACGCCGCCCGTCGCGGGGATCGTCCACCACGACCTCCATCCACTCGGAAAGCGCGTTGACCGCCGATACACCCACCCCGTGCAGCCCGCCGGAAACCTTGTAGCCGCCACCGTCGAACTTTGCCCCGGCATGCAGCGTGGTCATCACCAACTGCAGGGTTGAGATTTTCTTCTCAGGGTGCGGAGCCGTGGGAATACCCCGCCCATTGTCCGTCACCGTCACACTCGAGTCGGGGTGAATAGTGACCTCAATGCGATCACAAGAACCGGCCAGCGCTTCATCAATCGAGTTATCCACCACCTCGTACACGAGATGGTGCAGCGCCTTGACGTCCGTGCCGCCGACGTACATCCCCGGCCGCCGGCGAACCGCCTCTAGTCCCTCCAGCACCTGGACGGCGTCAGCGCCGTACTGCTCAATTCCATTGACCGCCTGTTCCTTCTTTCTTGCCATTTTTACTCCCACTCCAATCAGGCAAAGTGTCACTACCCGCTGACTGCTGACTGCTAACCGCTAACGGCTGACTGCTGACTGCTGACTGCTTCCAGCCGGGCCAGTTCAGCCCGCAGACGCTCGACCTCGGCCTCGGCACGGCGACGGGCCTCCTGCGCTTCCAGCGACGTCAATAACTTTTCCCCCGTCGCCGGGTCAACCAGTCGCAGCATATTTCCTTCCACTCGCAACTCTAGCCCCAACACCTGGCTCACCAGCGGCTCCTCCTCGGTGCGCTGGTAGCCCCACTTTGACAGGCGAAAGCCCACCAGCCGAGGCTCCAGGTACTCCCCCAGCGGGTCGAAAATAAAGTACTCCTCCACGCCCATCACCTCGTAGATGCCCTTCTTGGCCCCCAGGTCTTCCTGGTGAGTGCTCCGCGAGGTCAGCTCAAACACTACATCCGGCCCCTTGCTCTCTTTCCACACCTGGTAGATGCGGCGGTCGCGCTTTGGCACACCCTTGACGACGAATACGTCAGGCGCAACGACCTTGGTGGGATCGCCCTCTCGATAGTAGACGAAGAGGTTAGCAGCTATGTAGACGTCGGGATCATTGCGGAAGAAATCGGCCAGCGCCTCACGCAGATAGATCAGCAGATTGATGTGTATATCGGTCTCGGCCATGGGTTCTCCATCCGATTCGGGATAATAGACAGGCGGGCGGAAAAAGGCGCGTGGCCGCACCCCGTATTCGATTGCCGCTACTTCTTTGACCTCTGTCATAACGGTCTCCGTGCGTCAGGACTCGTGACTGGGTTGCCTTCTATCCGCTACCTGCTGCCTGCTAACCGCTACCCGCTCCTGGTAGAACACAAAAGTAGCCACCGTCAGCCCCGTGACGATGCAACCGTTGCCCAGGATGCCAACCAATAACAACCACGAGTCGCCGGATGGGAGCGACCAGACGTACCCCAGCCCCTCGTAGATCAATACCACGAGCACCACCAACCCCAGCACGGAAGGAAACTGGGTGTGGATCAGCAAGATGCTGTCCCAGATGGCCCGCAGCAACCCCTGTCCACCGAGCAAGATGCCGTGGACGACGAACAGTAGATGCAGAGCGACGTACCCCATCAATCCCACGCCGAACGCCCAGGCCAGGAAGCCGAGGGATTGTGCAATCGCTGTGGCAGTCCCGACCAGCAGCATCCAGAGCGGGCCAACCACCATCCCGATCATCAGCAGGCCAGCGACAAACACAAGAACACGGACGGCCTTCCCCATCCCGCTGCTCGCCTCGACAGCCTGATCTGCCTCCGAGGAGCGCATGACCAGAACCCTACCAGCCAGACTATTCAGGTACAGAAAACCCAACGCCAGGCCAATGGGAATCAGTACTGCCACCCACGCCATCAGCGCCAGTGCGCTCGTGACCAAAAGCTCACGGGGCTCGCCCAATGGCAATACCGCTCCCGGCGCGCGATGGGCCAACAGGCTGGGCACATCGAGTAGCGGCAGCGCGCCGAGGAGCGAGAGCAGATTGAACTGCTCGCCAAACAACTCTAGCAATTCCGCCGCCTGCGCGACCTGACGGGCCGTCTCAGGGTCGGGCACGGGCTGCGCCACCAGAAAAGCCGCGACCGCCTGCAACAGCGGCGTTATCTTGAGCCTCGGCCCCATCCACAGAAACAAGTCGAGCAACAGCGGCAATACAATCAGCCATAGATTCCGGCCCAGCGTCTCGAACCCGGCCGCCAGGCAGTCAATCACCCCCAGGGGGCCGGTGGCTTTCTCTTTCGTCGTGGGATTCATAGTCCCTATATTCTACCACAGGTTGGAAGAGTGGGAAAACCGCAAATTTCCCACGCAGGCCCAATGACCAAACACAACATCTCAGGAATAGTCTACCGCGCCGCCTTCAGCACTCGCCCCACCAACTGGCTGCCCAGGATAGCCAACCCGTCGGTGGGCATATAATGCGCGGCGGTGTCCTCGAAGAGCACCCGCGCCTGCGAGGGAAACCCGTCCTCCTCATCCCCTTCCCAGTACACCAGGCCCAGGTGCACCCGTGGCAAGACAGTGAAGGCATAGCCCGCGTCCCCGATTTCCAGCGGCTCACCGCCCAGCGCCTCGGCGGCGCGGCGGAAGGCTTCGAGGCCGCCCTCTAGCTCGCGCACCAGCCGGCCACCAGTGTAGCCCTGGAATGCCTGGACGTAAAACATCCCATCGGGGAGATCGCGGAAGCCGATCCAACGGCTCGAAGGGGTCGTGCCGTCGGCAGTGACCAGGTAGGTGAGGATCAAGCTCTGGAAAAAGGAAGGGACCTCCTCGCCGGTGTCGGCCCGCCGGACGACAAAGTCTCTGCCCGCGACGACGTATTCCTGCCAGAAGAAAGCCAGGCAAAAGTTGCCGTCGTCGTCCCGCTCACAACCGCTGCGCAGCGCCAGCTTGCCCGGCTTTACACGGCCCAGCGTCTCTCGCGCCTCCTCGACCACCGGGGCCAGCCGGTCCAGCCACTGCCTGAGTTGCGGGGTAGACTCACCCTTCTGCAACATACTTTTCCACTCCTTCCATCAGCTTTGAGAACTCTTCCCACTCCTCACGGAAAAGGTGCACGGTGACAGTACCCAACTCCAGGTGGTAGGTCGCCTCGCCGTCGGGCTCCTCGGCCCGCCACAGGCTAAAGTTCTCGCTTTCGGCCAGGATTTCGATGATGGGTTCTTCCATTGTATCGCCTCCGAGTAAAGTGAAACGTGATCAGGTCAACAGCCGCAGCAACGTGGATGGGCGCAGCGCCAGGCGGGGTGACTTGTGGCCGATGATGATGTGGCCGATGAGCAGCGCCAGTTCCTCATCCCGCTGCAGCCGGCGGAAGATGCGGTTGAGCAAACGCGGACCGATCAGCGCCAGCCGCAGGAAACGGGCCGCTAGCTGATCGGCCTTGTAGCGGGCCAGCAGGGCCTGGCTGTAGGAAGCCAGCGCCCGCGCCGAAAAGTCGCCCGCCTCCAGCGCGGCCAATGCCCGGGCAGCCGCAAGTTCGCCGCTTTCCAGAGCCGGCGCGATGCCCTCCCCCGAGAGGGGATTCGCCAGCCCAGCCGCGTCGCCAGCCACCAACACCCGCTCGGCGTGAGTGCGTGTGCCGCCCAGGTGCACGCGCAGCGGGTGGCCTCTCAATGGGCCGACCGGCTCAACTCGCGCCAGCCGTCCCCCTATGGCCGTGGGATCGGACAGAATGTGGGCCAGAACTCCTCGCAACGACACCTTGCCCCGACGCACTCGCGAGGTAAGAGTGCCCGTCCCCACGTTGAGGTGGCCGTTGCCCATCGGGAACAGCCACGTATAGCCAGGGGAGACCCTCGATTGGAAGTGGATCTCCAACCGCTCAGAAGGGCCAGCATCACCCGCAAAGTACTGCCGCACAGCGACCAACTCGGGTAGCTCGCGCACCAATCCCAGCCGGCGCGTGACCGGCGCGTGACTGCCATCGGCCAGGATGACCAATGGAGCGGTCACCTCCAGTCCACCAGAAACGACACAAGTCACGCGACCATCCACCCGATCCACGCACCGCACCCGCGCTCCTTCCACCAGGCGTGCCCCCGCTTCCGCCGCCGCCTGGGCCAACCGGTCGTCCAGCAGCCGCCGGGGGATAGTCCTGCCATAGCAATAACCATCGCCTGAAGGCAGTCGCAGGTCGAGCACCTGGCCGTCAGGCGGGGTGAGGCGCAGCACCTCCGGCGCAGGGAACCGAGAAATCCACTCGCCCAGGCCAGTGCGGGCCAGGACAGACAGCCCCCGGGCAGCAACCCCGTCGCCGCAGGGCTTGTCGCGGGGGAAGGTAGCTCGCTCCAGTAGCACGACCCGGACGCCAGCGGCGGCTAACCTCTGTGCCGCCACCGACCCCGCCGGCCCAGCGCCTACGACAGCGACGTCTGCTTGCACTTTTTCACCTCATCCAGTATCTCGGTCAATCCGAGGGATTGTGCCCGAGAAGCTAGTCCTCACTCTCCCGCATCTGGCACATGAGACTGCGACGGCGGGTCTATCCATCGTCTGCGCCGGTCGAATCCGAACTTGCGACATCCTGCTGTTCCTGCCTCGGTTCCACCCGCTCCCGCAACTGGCACCAGGTCGCTCTGAATGCTCGCTCGACCAACCCTGGTTTGGGTGGCACTGCTTCCTCCTCCGGCTCGGCGAAGGGATCGCGGTCGTAGAGGCAACAGAAAATATAGTGACCGACGACGCGCAACGTCGCCAGAACTGGCGCGGCGAGCAGCATCCCCAGGATGCCCGCCATACTGCCGCCGATGATGATGCCGATCAACACCATCAGCGGATGCAGGTTGAGACTGCTACCCATGACGCGGGGCAAGATCAGGTTTCCTTCGATCTGTTGGATCACGATGTACAGTCCGGTGACTAGCACTGCAAACCAAAAGTTACTCAATGGCAAAAAGCTGGACCCCTGGAACAGGGCCACCAGCACTGCCGGTATCATCGCCAGGATTGGCCCGATATTAGGTATGAACTCTGTCACCCCCGCGATCAACCCCATCACCACTGCGTAGGGAAGCCCGATGGCTGCGCAGGCCACGGTCGTGATGACCAGCATCACCAACCCCATCACCAATTGGCCGCGCAGGAATGCGTTCCACACGTCAGTGATCTGCTGGCGCAGACGCACGACGTCGTCGCGGTAGCCAGGAGGGGCCAGGTTATCCAGTTGTTCAACGAAGCGGCCGGCATCCTTGATCAGGTAAAACATGACCATCAGAATGACGATCAGCCAGAAGGCTCCCGAGGCGATGTCGAACACGACGTCGAGGGTGCCCTCCGCGACCGAGGCCACGAAGGAAGTCAGCATTGCGCTCAGTTCCTGGTACACGTCGCTCAGGTCCAGGACATGGCCTCCGATCTCCACGGGCCGCTCGAAAAAGTCGCCGAGGTCGGTGATGATGCGGATAGTGTCAAACTGTGTTTCGCGCACGGCCCGTACAATGTTCTGGACGGCGCTTACCGGTGCGGCTACCACCACCCCCAGCATCCCCACGATCAGGACCAGGAAGACGAGGGCCGTGGCCAGTCCGCGTGCAAGGTGAAGACGAGCAGCAACGAAGCCAACGATGGGGTTAAGAACGAAGGCCAGCAGGCACGCGATCAACAGCGGCGGGAGGATGTCACGAAAGCGGTAGATCATCAGTGCCAGCAGCACCAGGATGATCAGTGTGACGGCACGCTTGGTGAAATCACCCCAACGACGAACTGGTTCACTCATTGGACAAACCCCCTATGTTTCTGCTCTTCGATTACCCTTGCGAAGGTTGCGCATAGTCTTGCTAGAGAAATAACTCACCACAGACAAGGCTACTGTCGGCTTGAAGACCACCACCAAACCTTCGCAAGGGTTCCTTCGACTACCCTATCCGCACACCCGCACCAGCCACGGGGCCAGTGCCCACACCCGCTCGCGGGCCAGGCTCTGCAGCGCGTCAAGCAGCGCCCACAGACCCCCATCCCCGGCCCTTCCCCCCTGCAAGGGGAAGGGAGGGGGCAGTATCTCGTGCCGGGGCGGACGCACCTGCACGACCGTGTACTCCCGTTCCGGCTCGAGGCCGGCTAACTCCTTGGCTATCGCCAACGCCGTATCAAAGTCGCCCAACCCGTCCACCAGCCCGATCTCGAGCGCCTGAGCGCCGGTCCACACCCGCCCGCGCGCGATCTCCTCCACCTGTTCCTCTGCCATCCCGCGCCCCTCTGCCACGCGCGCCTTGAAGCGAGCATACGCCTCGCCCAGGTCACGGCGCACGCGGGTGCGCTCCTCGTCGCTGAAAGGGGCCATCTCGGAGTAGAGGCCCGCCATCGCGCCCCGCTGCACCGCCTCTCGGCCGGCCCCCAGTTTCCCATACAGGCCCGCCATGACGAACTTGCCACCCCAGATACCGATAGAGCCGGTCAGCGTGGTCGGGCGGGCAACGATGCGGTTGGCCGGAGCCGAGACGTAGTAACCGCCCGAAGTGGCCTGCCCTCCCAGCAGCACGACCACCGGTTTGCGCTCCCGCAGCCGGCGCACCTCGCGCCAGATCAGGTCGGAGGCGATTGCCGAACCGCCGGGCGTTTCGACGTGCAAGATGACCGCCGCGATGTGCTCGTCGGCCTCGGCGCAGCGCAGAGCCTGCACGATCGTCTCCGCCCCAGCCTGCGCCTCAATGAAAGAGTGCGGCACCGGCACAGGCAGGGGAATGCGGCGGCTGCGGCCCGGCACGATCGTCCCCTCCAGCGACACGACGCCGATGCGTTGGCGCGTGGTCCACCTGACCGGTTTGCGCAGCCAGCGGGCACCATCTCGCCAGGTAAGCAGTGCGGCAACGTCCCGGTCATCCCCATCTTTTCCGCGCGTTGCCAACTCGTCCTCGTACAGCACCGCGTCGGCCAATCCCGCCTCGACCGCCTCGGCAGGGTTCAGCGGCATCCCGTCAATCAACTCGCGCACCCGCGCCGGATCAAGCCCGCGCCCCTCGGCGATAGCGGCGACGACCTCGGCGAAGCAGGAATCGAGGATGGCGTCCAGCATCTCCCGGTGCGGCTCGCTCATCGTCGAGCGGCGGAAGGTGTCGGGCGCGACTTTGTACTCGGCGATGGCCTCAAGGTCGGCCTCCACCCCCACCAGCGCCAGCGTCTCCTTGAGGAACGCCGTTTCGGCCCGCAGCCCCAGCGCAAAGAGCTGACCAGATGGGGGAAGAATGATCTCGTCACAGGCCGAGGCCAGGTAATAGTCCCAGGTTCCGGCAGTGGGCAGCCAGGCCACAACCCGCTTGCCTTTGGCGCGCAGGCCGAGCAGCAAGCGGCGCAGACTGTAGAGCGTTGCCGGCCCAGCCCGGAGCGTGTCGAAGCGCAGCACCACGCCCTGGACACGCCGGTCACCGCCGACTATCTCCACCGCCGCCCGCACGTCCTCCAGGCTGACATCATGGGGAAGCAGCGGCAGGCGGCTGAAGGGGAAGGGCAGCGGGTCACGCCGGGGTGTCCATTCTGGGTAAGAACCTCGGATGGGCAACACGACGCAGTCGAGTCCCTTGCGACGCAGTGAGCGCAAGAGATTGCGGGTTGCCAACACAGTGTTGCGCAGGATATCGCGTGGGATCATTGTGTCGTGTCTCTATCTGTCAGTAGTTCTAGCAAGCCGTCAGGATATAGCGGCAGGCCGCCCGTCTGGAACTTGTACAGCGGTATCCAGTACGCCGTCAAAGTCTCTTCTTCCTCGTGTACCTCCAACGTTTCTCGTTCGTAGAAGGATGGATCGGCCAGGGTCGCCTCGTAGAGCAGGACAATCTCGTGACCGCGCTGATCGTTGCACGTAAAGATGTTCTCCAGCGTAGCCAGATAACGCACCTCGACGAGCTCTGCGCCCAACTCCTCGCGGAACTCGCGCCGCAGAGCCTCCTGGCTACGTTCTCCGAACTCGATACCGCCGCCTAGCAGCCGGTAAAAGTTCTCACGCCTGACACGATCGTATCCCTCAAAGACCAAAAGGCTGTCATCGC